>JBGUNV010000231.1:0-15010 GCA_045117595.1 Lachnospiraceae bacterium | reverse complement strand
CAGGGCGTTTGACTCGTATGATCCGGACGGGCGGATGGTGGCGAGAAAGAAGTATGGTATCCCCTGTGGCATGCCGGTCATAGGTTTTGCGGGAAGGATCTCCGAGGAAAAGGACTGGGGTAAAGTACCGGGTGTGGTCCGTGCGTTGCACGATGCCGGACTGAAGTTTAAGGTTGCTCTGGTCATGGCCGTATATGAGGAAAGGGATGCTTTTATTGTGCAGTCTGTCCGTGACGGCATAGTTGAAGTCATAGGAAAGGATAACCTGATCTATATGCAGGATCTTGATCAGGAGGCGATCGCTGCATATTACTATCTTGTTGATATATTTATCATGACAAGCTGTTTCGAATCGTTCGGAAAGGCGGCTGTTGAGGCTATGAGCCGGAAGTGTATCGTGCTGTCCACGGCGGTCGGAGGACTGCCCGAGGTGATCGGGAATGAAGATGATCTGTACGATATGAACGACCTGGAAAAACTTGCCGAACGTGTAAGGTATTTTACGGATGATCCGGATGCTGCCGGGCGCGAGAGGGAAATGTTTTATGATAGGTATGCCGCCAATTACACGATCGACAGAAATGTAGAGGGACATATAAGGCTGTACAGGCAGATACTGGGGTAAGGAATGTCCGGGGATAAAACAGATGAAAAAAAACCGAATATAATAGCTTCCTTCCTGGAATTCTTCTACGGAAACTTTGTCGTTCTTCTGCTGGGATTTGTATCGCTCCCGCTGATCACAAGACTGTTATCAACTGAAGAATACGGAAGGACTTCGCTTTTTCTGTCGGCCGTATCGATCATATATATCTGCGCGATACTGGGCCTTGACCAGTCATATATCAGGTATTATTACAGCGAGGATGTCAATCCGAGGAAACTGTTCATACAGTGTCTGAAGCCGCCTCTTGTGCTGATAGTCATTCTGTCGGCAGTTTACTTTATTTTCTCGCATTTTTTTAACCTTCTGCTGTTCGGTAAGGACGGATCCGATGTAACACTGCTTGTGATAGCCTATACGGTCACGAGTGTGTTCGAAAGGTTTTTGTTCCTTGAAATAAGGATGCGCCAGGAAGGAAAGTTATATTCCAATCTGAACATTCTTACCAAGGTACTGAACATCGCATTTATCGTACTGTTTGCGCTCATATTGGGTGATGATTTCAGGGTGGGTCTGTATGAGATGACCCTTCCGCTCATGATCGTCACGATCTTTCTTCTCATAAGATTTGCAGCGGGCGGCGAAAGGAGCAGCAGGAGTCATACCATTACGGAAAAGGATCTCCTGCGGTACGGTATACCGTTTGTTCCGATGCTCCTCATGGAGTGGCTGCTGTCCTCAATGGACAAGTGGTCGATACGTTTTCTGAACGATTTCTCAGAGACCGGAGTGTATTCTTCCGCTATGCAGATAATGACGATCCTTCTGACGCTTAAGATCACATATGTTGCATTCTGGTCGCCGATAGCAATGAAAAAATACGAACAGGAAGATGAGAGCGAAGTAAAACCGTTCTTTGCGGACATGTTCCAGAAGGTTCAGTTTCTGTGCATGTTCGCCGCATTCGGCATTACGACGTTTCGCAGTATCATAGTGCTGATCCTCGGCAGTGATTACAGAGGTGCGGTAAAGATAATCCCCTTCCTGTCTCTGATGCCGGTCCTGTCGATCCTGTTTGAGATGACGGGCCAGGGGATCAAGTTTGTGAAGAAGCCGGTATATTTCAATTACGCATCGCTTGCGGCCATCATATGTAATCTTACGGGAAACCTGCTGCTGGTCCCGAAATATAAGGGAGCAGGTGCTGCGGTCGCAACAGCAGTCACGTATGTGGTATATTTTGCCATAGGGACTTATTTTTCGGCAAATTGTTATCCCGTGCCGTACAGATACGGTAATTTTGTTATCGCCCTTGTATCATATACCGCCTATGCGGCCTTTGCGACCGTGACCGAAAATGAATGGCTGAATATGGTGATCGGGGGCATGCTTATCATCGGGATGCTTATTCTGAACCGAAAGGTCGTTACGAGCCTTTGGGAATATATGACCGCGACCGTCAGAAGCTTTGTAGCAAACAGAAAGACCGGCCGAAAATGATGCCGGAAAGGAGTAAGAACTGTGGCGTTAACAGTAAATGCGGATGATTTCGGACTGAGCGCAAGCGTTAATGAGGCCATATGTCTTGCGTTTTCAAAAGGACTTATAGACAGGACCACGCTTATGGTAAACATGCCGGCTGCAGCTGATGCGATGCATATGGCAGAGCAGGGTGGTTTTATCGACAGGATCGGGTTGCATCTTAACCTGACATCGGGAAGACCTCTCACGGAAAATATCGCATCCGATCCGGTAATGTGCGGAAAAAACGGTGAATTTACCGCCGATTTTGCCAGAAATACAAAAACACGTTTTTTCTTTCCGGAAAGGACGCGCCAAAACGTGGAGGAGGAGATCCGTGCCCAACTGGACATGTACCGTAAACTCGGAGGAATCCTGTGGCACGTTGACAGTCATCATTATGTTCACACGGATCCTTCCGTATGGCTGATATTAAAACGCGTATTACGCGATTATCCGGTAACATCGGTAAGACTTGGAAGGAATATGTACACCGGTGGGAATCCGCTGCTTCATGTGTATAAGACAATACTTAACGCTTCGATCAGGAAGTATTGCAAGGGCAGTCCGGCATACTTTGGTTCTGCCGAAGACTACAGGGAATTCATCAAAAGTCATCCGGGCATTTCGGAACGTTTCGATACCGAAGTCATGGTACACCCCGTGTTTGACGGGCAGGGAAAGCTGGCGGATGAATTTGAAGGAAAGTATTACGAAATGGAGAGATTGTAGAACGACGGCATAAAATAGTTATGTTAACAAAATTGCCCCGAAAGGTTGTCTTTCGGGGTATTTTATGTTATGATTTTTCAGGATTATGTTCAGGATTGGGGATTTATGTTTATGAAAACTTATCTTGTGACCGGAGGAGCAGGTTTTATCGGCTCCAACTTCATTCACTACATTTTGGACAAACACGGCGATGATATCAGAGTGATCAATGTGGATGTTCTGACATATGCCGGAAATCTGGAAAATCTGTCCGATATTGAGGACAAGCCTAATTATTCGTTCATAAAAGCCGATATATGTGATAAAGAGACGATATCGCGGATATTCGCCGAAAACGACATAGACTATGTTGTTCATTTTGCTGCCGAATCCCATGTTGACAGAAGCATAAGGGATCCGGAGATCTTTGCGAGGACGAATGTCATCGGTACACTCAATATGCTCAACTGTGCCAAGAATGCATGGGAAGAAGGGGACGGATTCAAGGAAGGCCGTAAGTTCCTTCACGTTTCGACCGATGAGGTATACGGTTCGCTTACGGAAGAGGGAACATACTTCTATGAGACAACACCGTATGATCCGCACAGCCCGTATTCGGCAAGTAAGGCATCGTCGGATTTTCTGGTAAAGGCATACGTGGATACTTACCGTTTCCCGGCGTTTATAACAAACTGCTCAAACAACTACGGGCCTTATCAGTTCCCTGAAAAGCTCATACCGTTGATCATCAACAATGTCCTTTTGGGAAGAAAACTCCCTGTTTACGGTGACGGTAAGAATGTTCGCGACTGGCTGTATGTTATGGATCATGCAAAGGCCATAGACATGGTCCTTGAAAAGGGAAAGTTCGGAGAGAAATACAATATCGGCGGACATAACGAAAAGCAGAACATCGAGATAGTTAAGCTTATTATAGATACGATCAGGGATATGCTTCCTGCAGACGATCCGAGGCAGAGCCATATAAACTATGACCTGATAACATATGTTGAAGACCGTAAGGGACATGACAGGAGATATGCCATAGCACCTGACAAGATCAGATCCGAGATAGGCTGGGAGCCAGAGACGATGTTTGCCGAGGGCATAAAGCTTACCATCCGCTGGTATTTTGAACATACCGAATGGATGGAACATGTTACGAGCGGAAACTATCAGAAATATTACGAGGAAATGTACAAATGAAGGGCATAATTCTCGCAGGCGGATCGGGAACGAGACTGTATCCGCTGACCAAGGCAATGTCAAAGCAGATGATGCCGGTATATGACAAGCCGATGATATATTATCCCCTTTCGATCCTGATGCTTGCGGATATAAGGGAGATACTGATCATATCGACTCCGAGGGATCTGCCGTCATTTCGTGAGCTGTTCGGTGACGGAAGCCAGCTTGGCCTTGAGATCTCATATGCAGTTCAGGAATATCCGAGGGGACTTGCCGATGCGTTCATTATCGGTGAAGATTTCATCGGCAGCGACAGTGTCGCACTGATACTCGGTGACAATATATTCTACGGACAGAGTTTTTCCAAGGTGCTCAGACAGGTTGCATCAAGGAAAGAAGGAGCGACGATATTCGGATATTATGTCAGGGATCCGAAGGAATACGGAGTGGTGGAGTTTGATGAAACCGGAAAGGCGATATCGATAGAGGAGAAGCCTGAAAAACCTAAGTCGAATTATGCCGTTCCGGGACTGTATTTTTACGATAACGACGTTGTGGATATCGCAAAGAACGTTAAACCATCCGCAAGAGGAGAGATCGAGATAACGAGTGTCAACAATACCTATCTTGAAAGAGGAAAGCTGTTTGTTGAAACTCTCGGAAGAGGATTCGCGTGGCTGGATACGGGAAACCACGAGATGCTTCTTGATGCGGCTGATTTTGTCAGGGCGTTCCAGAAACGCCAGGGAATGTATATATCCTGCATAGAGGAGATAGCCTATAGAAGGGAATTTATAGACAAGGAGCAGTTGCAAAAGCTTGCCGAGCCGCTTCTTAAGACAGATTACGGGAAATATCTGATCGACGTGGCAAACGGTCTGTAAAATGAAGGCCTTTTCCGGAGGAGGGAACCGGGGAAAGGTCAGGAGGAAAGATAAGGGGTAAAACATGAAAAAAGAAAGATTGCAGGGCAGAGGGGCTGAGGAATGCAAGCAGCTCGACTGGGTCGAGTTGTCGGAAAAGCTGGATAATTCGAATGCCATAGTCAACGAGACGATATCTCAGATCGTTTCGGAGGATTATCTGAAAGTCGACACATCGGATATGGACGGCGTCAGAGCTGCCGTTGATTCTTTTTACGCACATGAGAGGAAGCCGGCGAAGAAGAAAGAGGCCAAAGTGCCTTCTGAGGAGAGCCCGGAACAGGCTATACGCAGATCCGTAGATGAGAAGATCATCATCAGATCCGAGGAACTGAAGAAAAAGCGCAGATCAACCAAAGGTAGCGAGGCTAAACGTCCGGTATCCAAAAAAACCGAGCAGGCAAGCCAGAACCGTCCGAAGCGCCCGGGAAATCCCAACAAACGCCCGGTCCGTCCCGATGATTCCTTCAGACATTCAAAAGGGTTAGAAAAATACAGGAAAATGGGTATCCTTCCGACCAAGAAGGATGGCCCTTCGGAGTTCCGCAAGAAATCTTCGAACTGGCGTTATGATGATGTTCCGCCTGCAGCCGTAACGGATGAAGCGATCGAAAACGAACAGGAAATGGAGACGTTCGGAGAGCGGATCAGAAAGTATTCTCCGATCCAGTGGTGTGCGATCTTTATGGCCATGGTCATTGTGGCCACATCGGTACTTGATACGACCGTTTATGCCGAGTACCGCGGAGAACAAAACAAAGCGGAAGCGATCGCAAATCTGCCGACTTTTATAGATGATGCCTCGATGATAGCGTACAGTGGCGAAAGAGTATGGACAGATGATGTGGAACTTGAGGAAGCCGCTGCTCCGTTAGAGGAGACTGCTGAGGGCAAGATGCTCTCACTCATACTTACAAGCGTGGAAAAGGATCTCAAGGTCAAGCTTGTTGATGAAGAGGAAACGCTCGTTAAGGGAGTGAAGTGGGGGATCACGGTTACCGACAAGGATGATAACGAGAGTGAATATGAGGATGAGGATGAAGACGGTATCATCCATCTGACCGGTATTAGTGCCGGTGATTACTCCGTATCGATAACCGATTCGGATTCCCTGTCGGGATATGTTTATCCGACTGTAGGGCAGAAAGTAAGCGTTAAGGCAAAAGTAGAATATAAGGTCATCGCCAATATCAGGGATGAGATCAAGAAGGAGAGCGAAGTAAACGCTGCTGCCGAGGATAACGGCAACAAGGCAGCTGATGTTGAAACGGGTACCGCTCCCAAGGATACAGTGGAGTTCGTAGAATCCTCCAGGGAAGAAAACGGAGAGACCTATGAAGAGGCACAGGTTGACCTGTCCAAGACAGAGGTTATAGCTTCGTTTGGCACAAGACTTGTCGGAGCCCTTGCCGGAATAAAGGATTATGCGGATCTTCCGATGAACCGTGTTATGGCTCTGAATTTCCTTCCTTCCGTACGGATGGTAGCGGATGAGCCGGAAGGTGGCCAGGAACCTCAAACCACAGAGGGAACCACCACGTCTTCTGAAGAAGATGCGGCAAAGAAGGCCGCTGAAGAAGAGGAAGCAAAGAAAAAAGCAGCCGAAGAGGAGGAAGCGAAGAAGAAAGCGGCTGAAGAGGAAGAAGCGAAGAAGAAAGCGGCCGAAGAAGAGGAAGCAAAGAAGAAAGCGGCTGAAGAAGCGGCCAAGAAGGCTGCTGAGGAGACGGCAACACCGACCCCAACAGAGACACCTACGCCGACACCCACACCGGTACCGACGGAAACAGCAACACCTACGCCGACACCGACACCTACGCTGTTGCCGGTAATCACGGAAACACCGACACCGACACCTACGCCTCTTCCGACCGTAGTGCCTGAGGGCGAATACAGGGATGAAGCGCAGTTGTATGATTCGGCCAAGAACGAACTGTATGTATATGAAAACGAATCATACAGACTGGCTAAATATAAGGATTACAAGAGCGGACTGTTCACAAAGTTCTTCAAAAAGATCAAGGGCTTTATATATACAGGCTGGCAGAATATAGACGGAAAGACATATTACTATACCAAAGACCATGAAAAGGTCACGGGTGATCAGGTTATCGGAGGAGTGGCATATCACTTCAATGATGACGGATCGCTTGACAACGGCTCGGGAGTTCTCGGAATTGATGTTTCGAAATACCAGCCGAGCATAAACTGGGCATCGGTCAAGGCATCCGGAGTGGACTTCGCGATCATCAGATGCGGATACCGCGGAGCATCGACCGGAGCGCTCATAGAAGATCCCTGCTTCAGGAGCCATATAAAGGGCGCAAGGAGTGCGGGACTTAAGGTCGGTGTTTACTTCTTCTCCACGGCGCTCAACGAAGCCGAAGCGGTAGAAGAGGCAAGTATGTGCGCCGAGCTTTGCAGCGGCTACGGACTCAGCCTTCCGGTATTCCTGGATGTGGAATCCTCGGGAAGACCCGGTTACAACACGCTTTCCGTATCGCAGCGTACCGAGAATATCAAGGCGTTCTGCCAGACGATAGCATCCGCCGGCTATACACCGGGACTGTATGCTAACAAGACATGGCTGTCGGAGAAGATCAATACATCCGCCCTGTCATGCAAGATCTGGCTGGCCCAGTACAGAGCTGAAGGTCCTACATACAGCGGACGCTATGACATATGGCAGTATACTTCAAAGGGACATGTTGACGGTATAAGCGGCAATGTCGACATGAACAAGAGCTACATGAAATAAAAGAGAATGAGGAGATTTGCGGATAATGGGAAAGATAACCGTTGAAACCACGCCTATTGAAGGACTTCTGGTAATAACACCTCAGGTGTTTGGTGACAATCGCGGATATTTTATGGAGACATACAATATCGCGGACTTTAAGGAAGCAGGGATAGACTGCGAGTTCGTACAGGATAATCAGTCATCCTCCAGAAAAGGCGTGATCCGCGGACTCCACTTTCAGATAGCGCACCCGCAGGCCAAGCTGGTCCGTGTGATAAGGGGTGAGGTATTCGATGTTGCGGTCGATATGAGATCGGGTTCCGCAACATACGGACAGTGGTACGGTCTGAGACTGTCCGAGGAAAACAGGAAAATGTTCTATATACCAAAGAATTTTGCCCACGGATTTCTGGTATTATCCGATATAGCCGAATTCACATATAAGTGTTCCGATCTGTATCATCCCGGAGACGAGGGAGGTATCATATATAATGATCCTGATATAGGTATAGACTGGCCTGTGCCTGCAGATACGGAACTGATCTTCTCGGATAAGGACAAAGTATGGCCGACCCTTAAGGAGCTTTCATGACAAAAAAGAAAACGGTCATAGCGATTGTTACGGCTGTCATCGTTGCACTTTTATTATACATCGCATTACATCATAATCCGTTTGCGGTCCCGAAAGAGGAAATGATCAAGAAGATCATTTCCTGTGCTATTCTGATCGCCGTTTATGCTGTTTTTCTGACAAAGTATGACAAGATCGTCATACTTCCCGTGGAGCTGTATCAGAACAGGCAGCTCATCTGGAAACTGTCCAAGAATGATTTTAAGACAAGGTATGCGGGTTCATACCTGGGTATAGTTTGGGCTTTTGTTCAGCCGGTCATTACCGTGCTGCTCTACTGGTTTGTGTTTTCGGTAGCCCTTCCCTCGAGAGCAGTTGAGGTAAAGGGAGATATCACCATACCCTACATCCTGTGGCTCATTGCAGGTATAGTTCCGTGGCTCTTTTTTTCGGAGGCACTTTCCAACGGAACGGGTGCGTTGCTTGAATATAACTATCTTGTCAAAAAAGTAGTGTTCAAGATAAGTATCCTGCCGATAATCAAGATCATATCCGCGTTGTTCGTACACGCCTTCTTTGTGGTGTTTACGATAGCGCTTTTTTCATGTTACGGATATTTTCCCGACCTGTACACACTTCAGATCTTTTACTACAGTGCGTGTATGTTCATATTTGTTCTCGGACTGTGTTATATCACGTGCTCGATCATAGTGTTCTTCAGGGATCTGGGACAGATAATATCCATTTTACTCCAGGTCGGTATATGGGCAACTCCGATATTGTGGAACATCACGACTCTTTCTCCTAAGCTCCGCATTATCTTCAAGCTGAATCCGATGAACTATATCGTCGAGGGATACAGGGATGCGTTTATTGACAAGATATGGTTTTGGGAGAATTTCTATTCGACAGCATATTTCTGGATACTGACTATGTGTGTGTTTGCATTTGGCGCGATCATCTTCAAGCGACTCAAAGTGCATTTTGCAGATGTTTTGTAAAGGCCCGGTTATGGAAGGATTTCTGGAAGCGATCAGACAACCGAATAATGCCGATATGCACAGTGATCACATAGAGGCGGGAAATATCAGAAAAGATGAGCTGGCCATCTCGGTAAAGGATGTTTCGAAGATATACAAGCTGTATGACCGTAACAGGGACAGAATGAAGGAAGCCCTGCACATCGGGAAGGACATACACTACAGGGAACACTTTGCTCTTAATTCCGTAAGTTTTGATGTTTATAAGGGTGAGACCGTGGGTATCATCGGGACCAACGGTTCCGGTAAATCGACCATACTGAAGATCATTACGGGGGTTCTTACCCCCTCATCCGGCGACCTTGCCATTAACGGCAGGATATCGGCCCTTCTTGAACTCGGTGCGGGATTTAACATGGAATTTACCGGTATAGAGAATATATATCTCAATGGTACGATGCTCGGTTTTTCGGAAAAGGAGATAGACGAAAAGCTTGAATCGATACTTGAATTTGCCGATATCGGCGATTTCGTGAACCAGAAGGTCAAGACTTACTCCAGCGGTATGTTTGTGCGACTTGCTTTTGCGGTTGCGATAAATATCAATCCTGAGATACTCATAGTCGATGAAGCGCTGTCGGTAGGCGATGTTTTCTTTCAGAACAAATGCTACAGAAAATTCGAGGATTTCAAAAAACAGGGTAAGACCATTCTGTTTGTCAGCCACGATCTCGGAAGCATAAGCAAGTACTGTGACAGGGTCATACTTCTTGAAAAAGGGGTAAAGATCGGCGAGGGCGAGCCGAAAGAGATGATCGACATGTACAAGAAGGTGCTTGTCGGTCAGCTTGATACAACCGTATCAGCTGATGGAAATGTATCTGACGCGCAGGGGACAAAATGGAAGGATCTGATGCAGCTCAATCCTCATGTGGATGCATACGGGAGCCAGCTTGCCGAGTTTGTGGATTATTGTGCTTACGATAATACCGGCACTATTACAAATACGATAATCAAAGGTGATGAGTTCACTGTAAGGGTCAGGGTGGTGTTCCATGACACGGTAAATGATCCGATATTTGCACTTTCGTTCAAGAACATGCAGGGTACCGAGATAACCGGTACCAATACCATGTTTGAAAAGATCACAACGGGGACCTGTCTTGCCGGCGAAACATATGTAGTGACATTTACACAGAATATGTCATTGCAGGGCGGTGAGTATCTGATCTCGCTCGGATGCGTCGGTTACCGGGAAGGAAGCTTTACTGTTTACCACAGACTGTATGATGTGTTTAATCTTACGGTCATCTCATCAAAGAATACAACGGGATTCTACGATATGAATTCGGTCGTCACGGTACGAAAGGAAGACAGTGGGACCGATAACGGAATACAGGAGTGAATATGTCATATAACAGCAAAGAACAGATCGGTAACGTAACCGTTGATTATACGTATTACTGCGGAGAAGATCTGTATACCGAAGGAGCAATAGAAGACAGACTTCTTGATTATGTCAGGAACCATACATCGCTTGAATATGAGCATTATATTCAGGTGTCAAGATCATGGTCGGTCATGTATCATCTGTCGTATATACGTGAAAATGTTGTGGGATGGCTGCCGATCAACCCTTCGGACAGCGTTCTCGAGATAGGCAGCGGATGCGGCGCAATAACGGGTGCACTTGCAAGGCTTGCAGGATCCGTTACATGCGTTGAGCTTTCCAAGAAGCGGAGCCTCATCAACGCATACAGAAACAGGGAATACGATAACATCAACATAATGGTCGGCAATTTTGAGGATATAGAGGGACACCTTGCTCAGAAGTTTGACTATATCATGCTGATTGGCGTTCTGGAATATGCCAAGGCTTATATCAACGCCGAGAAGCCATACAGGACATTCCTGGAAATACTCAAGGGGCATCTGAACCCCGGCGGAAAAGTTGTTATTGCCATAGAAAACCGTCTGGGTATGAAATATTTTGCCGGATGTAAGGAGGACCATCTGGGGGAATATTTCGGCGGAATAGAAGGCTATGAAACAGACAGCAAAGTGCGGACGTTTTCAAAAGAGCGGCTTGCAATGCTGCTTGAGGAGGCCGGGTATTTTGACAGCAGGTTTTATTATCCGTATCCGGATTACAAGATGCCTCACACTATCTATTCCGATGACAAGCTTCCGGGAAAGGGCGATCTGAATACGAATCTGCGTAATTTCGATGCAGACAGGCTTGTGCTTTTCGATGAATCAAAAGCATTTGATGCTATGATAGAGGAAAACAGATTTCCCGAGTTTTCCAATTCATTTGTTGTCGTGGCATCTCCTGATGCCGGATGGCAGAATGATATCACACTGCCGGTATATGCCAAATACAGTAATGACCGTACGGAGGAATACAGGGTATGTACCGTGATCAACCGGCTGCCGTCGGGAGAACGAAAAGTACTTAAAATGGCGCTTTCCACACATGCCAATGCCCATGTGGATCATCTTAGCGAGAGCTATTCCGCACTGGCCGGCCAGTATGGCAATACAGGACTTGTTCCGGTCGGATGCAGACTGATCAAGGGTCGGGAAAGAGGAATAGTATTTGCGGGAGTTGCTTCAAAGGCGAAGGATTCGGTGGCATTTGACTACGTTTCGGGACAGTCTCTTGAGAACAGGCTGATAGAACTTGAGGAAGCGGAAGATTACAGCCGGATGGAGTCGCTCATACTTGAGTATTGCAGAAGGGTCAACGGTTGCGGGAACATTTCCGAGTTCAGGCGAAGCGCCAGATTTGATGAGATGTTCGGAAAAAGGGATTTCAAGAAGAAATACCCCGGTATAACCCCATGTAATATCGATATGATATTCTCCAATATAGTTCTTGATGACGATACACTGACAGACGGTAAGTGGACCGTGCTTGATTATGAATGGGTATGTGACTTTTCCGTTCCGATACCGTTCGTAATATTCCGTGCCCTGTATTATCATTTCCGTAACAGGGAGGATGGAGGATTCGCATTGTATCTGTCGCGCAAGGGAATGGACGTTTACAGTCTCTGCGGGATCGATATAGGCGAGAGGATGCTGTTTGCCGATATGGAACATGCTTTTCAGGTATATATCATAGGCGGAGCGGCTTCTCTTGAGATACTTCAGGTTCTGATGCCGTCTACTTCAATAAGGGTGGATAATATCATCAGGATCGGTACTTATCTGCGAAACCTTGATACTCCGAAGATCTATTTTTCAAGAGGGACCAGTTTTTCCCCTGAGAATCAGATCACGGTCATAGCATCGGTTGATGACGGGCATGTAAACCTGCAGATACCGTTTGACCGTTATATCAACTCTCTCAGGATCGATCCTACGGAATACCCGTGTCTTCTGCACGTGGAAAAGATCACCTACGTGTTAAATGACGGGATACGGCAGGATGTATCGGAGATCATTGTAAACGGCTATAAACTGTCGGAGGATACGTTTATCTATGATACAAATGATGCCCAGATCATCATAGAGGGAGTTGTACAAAACGCAAGATCCATAGAGATACGGTATCATATCTCTATGATAGAGGAGCCTTTTTACGGCGATATGCTGAGAATATTAAAGCAGAGCGTTGCAAAGGAACAGGAAAGAAAGAGGTCATACGGTTATCGTGTTATGAAAAAATCCGGGATCATCAGGGGCGATAATCTCCCCGAAGGATATTTTAAGGCAACGCTCAAAGGATCCGGACGACAGGTGTAGGTTATGAGTGCTTTAAAAGATGATGCCCTTCGCTCATACAGGGAAGAGTGTTTTAAACAGACAATGCCGTACGCATATGAAGTGGCATATGCAGACGATATGCCCGTGGCGCAGATAAATGATAATACGAGCGGAAGGATAATACTTTTTCCCGACGATGATACCAACATTCTCAATTTTGAAGGGATAAATGAGGACTATGTGATCTTTGTGAGCCGTGACGGGGTCTGTGAGAAGGACCTGATCCCCCGCCTGCTTGCGGGAGCAGGGGGCGCGGATGTAATATATCCTGATGAAGATTTTACGGAGGATGTCACCTGCGATCTGTCAGATATCAATGTCAGGATACGTAACCTGAGAACCCCATGGAGAAAACCGGACTATTCGCCTGATACTATCGTATCGTTCCCATATATAGAAACATGTTTTGCGATAAGGACACAGTTTGCAAGATTTGTCCCGGCGCTGAAAAGATCTCCCGAGATCGGAGATAATGTTCGATGCCGGGATTTTCTGTTGCGCGCACTTGAAATGGCCCAGTCTGTTGTCCATGTCCCAAGTATTCTTTATCACAGGGACCTGCGAAAACTTATACCTGCTGACAGGCCGGTCGGGGATGAGGAGATATTTGAGGCGCTGTATGATCTGTATACAAGACCGGGATATATACTGTGTCGTGAAGCTGCGGAAAAACGACGCGGGATCAATATCCTGCCGGATCCTGTCAAGGATCAGCCGCTTGTATCGGTGATAATACCGTCAAAGGATCAGCCGGCGATACTCAAGACGTGCATCAGGAATATCAGGATAAATGCCGGAAATACACCATATGAGATCATAGTCGTAGATAACGGCTCAACGGAAGAAAACAGACAGATACTTGAAAAGTATGTTTCCCAGCTTCCGGGAGGCAGGGGAACGTACATATATGAACCGATGGACTTCAATTATTCCGTTATGTGCAATACGGGGGCCCGTGCTGCCAAAGGGAGTTATCTGTTATTCATGAACGATGATGTGGATGCGATAACGGACGGTTTTCTCGAAAAGCTTCTGATATATGCCGCAAGACCCTATGCCGGGGCAGTAGGGGCCAAACTCCTGTATCCGGATGACGTGAGTATACAGCATATCGGCGTTATGGAGACGAACAGGGGGCCGGTGCATAAGCTGGCCGGTAAAACCGATGAAAGGGTACAGTATTATTGCCGTAACAGGTTTGCATGGAATGTGCTCGCAGTGACCGGTGCATGCCTGATGGTAAACAGGGAAAAATACTATCAAACGGGCGGTTTTTGTGATAAAATGTCAGTTGGTTATAACGACATCGATCTGTGTGTCAGGCTGATGGAAGCGGGTTATTACAACATAGTTGACAATGACTGTGTGATGACTCATCATGAATCGCTTGCAAGAGGGCTGGATGCCGAATCGGATGACAGATCATCGCGCCTGAAATCGGAGCGGGAGATATTGTATCAGCTGCACCCGTGGCTGGCGGCTCACAAGGATCCGTTTTACGGATATAAGCTTGATGTTGATACATCGCTTATACGCTGTGGCACGGTAGCCGATTATCAGGTCACGGACAAGCGTAATCAGACAAAGGTGCTGTACAAGTTTCCGGCCAAAAAGAGCGATAAAGTCATGATGTCAATAGATTCCTGCGGGATAGAGCGGGGTATCGCAGAAAATGCCAGGGACGCTTATACCATAGAAGGATGGGGGTTTGACTCGTCCCGGGATAATGCTTATACGGAGAGATTTGTAGTCCTTATACCGCTTGATGAGGATGATGTGCCGAAGAAGGAATACATAATCGCGACCACCTGTCCCAAATACAGGGAAGATATACATGAGGTATTCCCTGATGCCGTCAATGTACTGTTATCGGGATTTGTGTGCAGGATACCGTTTGACAGGATCGATCCGCACATCCGTTATAGGATAGGAGTGATCGTCCGCAAAACTACCGGATTAAGGAGATGCAGAGCAGCTCTGGGTGATATATATGAACCACGAAGA
>JBGUNV010000230.1:0-7410 GCA_045117595.1 Lachnospiraceae bacterium | reverse complement strand
CTGGGAGTTCAACCATTTTGTCGTCTGTAACGGATTTAAGGGCGACAAGGTCTATATAAATGATCCCGCAAGAGGTAATATCAGCGTGTCCAAAGAACGTTTTGACGAAGCCTTTACGGGTATCGCACTTCTTATGGAACCCGGGGATTCATTTGAGCCGGGAGGCAAACCCAAAAGCGTTGCCGCCTTTGCCGGAAAACGTCTTCGCGGCGGATCCGATGCGATTGCTTTCGTGGCGATAACAACCATTATCGCTGCACTGGCCTCCATATTGATGTCCGGATTTTCAAGAATCTTCATCGATCGTCTTCTGACATGGAAGAATCCCGAGTGGATAAATGATTTCTTTGTGGGACTTGGCATCATAACGGTTCTTCAGATCGTTACCGCATGGATAGAAGCGATCTATTCCCTGAGACTTAACGGTAAGATGGATGCGGTCGGGAGCTGCACATATATGTGGAAGGTCCTGCATCTTCCCATGGACTTTTTTTCACAGCGCATGGCAGGTGACATACAGTCGAGGAAAATGTCCAATGCATCCATTGCCGGAATTTTGGTCAATACGGTTGCGCCCCTTGTTCTGCAGACAGCTATGATGATCTTCTATCTGGTCGTCATGATCCGTTATTCTCCGGTGCTCACCGTAATAGGACTTTTCTGTGTTTTTGCAAATGCGTGGATATCAAGGCTGATATCCGCGAAACGCGTGAACATTACCCGTGTCATGATGCGCGATCAGGGAAAACTTGCTTCGGCAACGGTCAGCGCCGTTGATATGATCGAGACGATCAAGGCTAGCGGTGCGGAAAACGGTTTTTTTGAAAAATGGTCCGGATATCAGGCGTCGGTAAATACACAGAATATCAGGTACATGAAACAGGATCAGATGCTGGGGATCATCCCGCAGACTTTCATGTCAGTCACAAACATACTTATACTGGTTCTCGGGGTATATTACACGATGCAGGGTCATTTTACAGTGGGTATGATCGTTGCATTCCAGGGATATATGGCTCAGTTCCTTGCACCGGCAGGAAGGCTTATATCTGCAGGACAGACAATGCAGGAAATGCGTTCGATGATGGAGAGAGTTGAGGATGTTATGGAATATCCCGAAGATGCCGATTTCCTTCCGCGCCCGGAGACATCCGATCACAAAAAACTGTCCGGAAACCTGTCAATGAAACATATTACTTTCGGATACTCCAAACTTGCCGCGCCGATCATAGAGGATTTTAACCTTGAACTGACCAGAGGACATTCGGTTGCTTTTGTCGGCCCTTCCGGATGTGGTAAGAGTACGATAGCAAAGCTCATCTCGGGGCTGTATCAGCCGTGGGCGGGTGAGATAATGTTTGACGGAAGAGCGGCCGCGGATATAGACAGAAACGTATTTACCGGCTCGGTTGCGGTGGTTGATCAGGACATAATCCTGTTCGAGGATACGATATCGGACAATATCAAGATGTGGGACAGTTCCATAGAAGATTTTGAGGTGATAATGGCGGCAAGGGATGCGAACATCCATGAGGATATTATGCAGCGTCCCGGAAATTACCGTTACAGGATTACCGAAGCCGGAAAGGATTTTTCCGGGGGACAGAGACAGCGTCTTGAGATCGCAAGAGTTCTGGCCCAGGATCCGACTATCATCATACTTGATGAAGCTACGAGCGCACTGGATGCACAGACCGAATTTGAAGTTGTCAGCTCCATAAGGGAACGCGGGATCACATGTGTCGTCGTTGCCCACAGGCTTTCTACGATACGTGACTGTGATGAGATAATAGTTCTGGATCACGGCCGGGTAGTGGAAAGGGGAACACATGACGAGCTGATGAAGAACGGCAGAGCTTACAAAGAACTTGTATCCAATGAATGATGAAGCCTTTTGAATGAGGAATACATAGAACATGGGATGGTTTGAAGAACAGATAAAACAGCGTACCAAAGCCGATGATGCCGTATTTGCCGACTCTTTTTCGCAGATAGCGGGAGCGATCCTCGGAAGGCGTATAGCCAGCGCGCTAAATGATGATATAAGCGTCACTACCGATGCGATCGGAGAGATATTAAACTATTACAAAGTCAAACCCTGCGATATCCCGGACGGGATGGAGGAAATGAACGAGGTCCTTGAATATCTGATGAGACCGTACGGTATAATGCGTCGTCCGGTCAGACTCGATAAGGGCTGGTATAAAGACGCTGTCGGCGCCATGCTCGCCACAAGAACAGATGACGGAAGCGTTATCGCGCTGATCCCGGATAAATTCCTGGGCTACAGATTTTTTGATCGCAATAAGGGGAAGTTTGTTCGCGTCAGCAGGAAGAACGCGACTCTTATCGATAAAGACGCGATGGCGTTTTATAAACCGTTCCCGCTTTCGACCATGGGCATAAATAATCTGATCAGATATATATTCGAGCAGGTTTCGCCGGGCGATATCACCATACTGTCGGTGGCGATGATCGCAACTACCCTTGTAGGCCTTCTGACCACCAGGATGAATGCGATATTGCTGTCGGATGTTCTTGTGTCAAAAAACACGGGCGTACTGATCGCGGCAGGATCATATCTGTTTTCGTTATCTTTGGGCACAGTGATGTTTGGTGTTGTCAAATCGCTGGCGGGAAGCCGTATCAGCACGAGAGTCGGGATCAATGTGGAAGCTGCGACGATGATGCGTATGCTCTCTCTTCCGGCTGATTTCTTCAAGGATTACAGTTCCGGTGAACTGTCCAACAGAATGCAGTATGTCAATACGCTTGCCGAACAGCTGTTTTCGATGGTGGTAACAACGGCACTGAGTTCGCTGTATTCGCTTGTGTATATTTTCCAGATATTCAAATATGCTCCTGGTCTTGTTGCTCCGGCTGTCATCGTTACGCTTCTGACGCTTGTTGTAACATGCGTTACGGTGGTAGTTCAGATGAAGATAACAAAACAGTCGATGCTTCTGGCAAGTAAGGAGAGCGGTATCAGCTATGCGATGATATCCGGCATACAGAAAATACGTTTGTCCGGTGCTGAAAAGAGGGCGTTCGGAAGATGGTCCAAAGCCTATGCCGATCAGGCAGCACTGCTTTATAATCCACCGCTTCTTCTGAAGGTCAGTGGGGTAATAACAACGGGCATATCTCTTGCAGGAACACTCGTGATATACTGGTACGCCGTAAAAACACACGTATCGGTAGCGGATTATTATGCGTTTAATACTTCATACGGCATGGTAAATGCCGCATTTCTTGCCCTGGCACAGATTGTTTCCACGATCGCGCAGATAAGGCCAACCCTTGAGATGGTCAAGCCGATGTTTGATACCATCCCGGAGATCGGCGAGGATAAAGAGGTGGTAACAAAGCTCGGCGGAGGGATCGAACTCAATAATATCTCCTTCAGATACAGTGATGATATGCCTCTGGTGCTGGATGATCTGTCCATCAGAATACGTCCCGGACAGTACGTTGCGATTGTCGGAAAGACCGGTTGCGGGAAGAGTACCCTTATGAGGATAATGCTGGGATTCGAGACTCCTCAGAAAGGCGCCGTGTATTATGATAACAAAGACCTGAAAAGGCTTGATCTGAAGTCTGTTCGAAGAAAGATAGGTGCTGTTATGCAAAACGGCAAACTGTTTACGGGAGATATTTTTTCGAATATCACCATCTCCGCTCCGTGGCTGACACTTAGTGATGCCTGGGAAGCGGCAAGGATAGCGGGTCTTGCTGATGACATAGAGAATATGCCGATGGGTATGCACACACTCATAAGCGAAGGAAGCGGCGGGATTTCCGGCGGACAGAAACAGAGGCTTATGATAGCACGTGCGGTCGCTCCGAAACCGAAGATACTCATATTCGATGAAGCTACAAGTGCACTTGACAATATCACACAGAAACAGGTGTCCGAAGCGCTCGACGGCATGAAATGTACAAGGGTGATAATCGCACACAGACTTTCCACGATAAAACACTGCGACAGGATAATTGTCCTTGAGGGCGGAAAGATAATAGAGGACGGAACTTACGAGGAACTGATAGCGCAAAACGGTTTTTTTGCCGGGCTTGTTGAAAGGCAGAGGCTGGATAAATAGAACGCCGTATATTTCGTTCTGTTTCCGTTGAAGAAAGGGAGCATGAGGATATGGAGAAAAAGAAGGGTACGATCCGCAAGCAGATCATGAGACCGCTCATAGTGTTCATGGTCATACTGACGATGGTGAATGCGATCGTACTGGGCGCTCTTTTTACAAATTATTATCTTCAGGAACAGCATACCGATGCGACCAGAGTTGCGCAGTATTGTGCAGGTGAATTTGAAACATATAAAAGCATAGACTGGATCTTCGACTACTGGACTTACCACGGAAATGAGATGGAACTGTTCTATTCGGATGAGAAGATCATCAATGAAAAGACCGGAAGGTTTCGGCAGCTTGAACCTGAGGTCGAAGAACTGGAGTCGGTGACTGATGAGCAGGCCGCGTCTATGAGCGAAGAGGGACAGAAGTTATTTGCCGAACTGGTGTATTCCAGGATGTCCGGGATATTTGACCGGCTGAAAGAGTCACATAGGCCGCTGTATCTGTACAGTTTCTTCCTGAAAGGTGATGATGTTTACATATTTGTTACCGGAACAAAGGATGATGAACTGCGAAAGAGTCAGGGGGGTGAGCTGTTCGAACTCGGTACGTGCATACCGTACAGAGAGGGTATGTATCCCTCGATTGACGAGATGTTACGGACCGGTAAATCCGCACGTAATATGGAGATACCGAGAGGACAGGGGGCCGACCGCAGTGTTATCCACTCGTTTGAACCCGTATATGCGGGTGATGAGTTAAAAGCCATCGTCGGAGTGTCGTTCAGGTCTGCCGAGATGATCTCAAACGGGATCCGGATGATGTGGGTCGTATTCCTTATCACGGTAGGATTCTTTGTGCTGATGGTAATTGTTGCCTTCCACAACCTGAAAAAGATCGTTATCGATCCGATAGGTAAGGAAAAATCGGTCATTGAAACATATGAAAAAGACAAGGACAGTCTGACCGCTGCCAGGGGACTTGCACTGATCGATTCGAATAATGAGATAGAAAGTATGGCGGAAAGCTTCTCCTCGATGGTCACGGAACTTGACCGGTATATCGCAGAAGTCAGTACAATGACCGCCGAGAAGGAAAGGATAAGCACAGAGCTTGAGCTGGCCAGAGCCATACAGGAAACTTCTCTGCCTAATGAGTTTCCGGCATTTCCCGACAGACATGAATTTGATATATATGCTTCCATTACACCTGCCAAGGAGGTGGGAGGTGATCTGTATAACTTCTTCCTGATCGATGATGACCATCTGGCTCTTGTCATAGGAGATGTTTCCGGGAAGGGAATACCCGCATCGCTGTTTATGATGATGACCAACATGCTGATAAACACACGCACCGGGATGGGAGGTTCGCCTTCGGAGATACTTGAGTATGTTAATGACGTTCTGTGCAGGCAAAACAAGATGGAGATGTTTGTCACGGTATGGATCGCGATACTGGAAATATCCACGGGAAAAGGTATTGCAGCCAATGCCGGCCATGAGCACCCGGCGATCAGGAGGGCCCAGGGACAATGGGAACTTGTAACCTATAAGCACTCGCCTGCAGTTGCGACCATGGAAGGTCTCAGATTCAGGCAGCATGAATTCGAACTGCATCCGGGCGACTGCCTGTTTGTATACACCGACGGGGTAACAGAAGCTACTGATTCAGATGATGAACTGTTTGATACGGAAAGGATGCTCAGGGCCCTTGATGCATGCGACAGTCACGATCCACGGGAATTCCTGGCATCAGTAAAGAGCGGGATCGATACATTTGTCGGCGGAGCACCGCAGTTTGATGATATTACCATGATGGGACTGTATTATGCGGGAGATATGAAATAAACGTGTCAGGCGGGATATCCGTGGAATTTGGAGAGCTCTCCAATCTGACAAACGGTTATGAGCCAAATTTACTTGATTTTTCTGAGCGATAAGAATAAAATGAAATGAAGTGTGAACATATTTATATAACCTGTAAAGGAGTTTGATCATGCCAAGAGATTTAGATCTGGATTTTGAATTTCAGGATGAGGATATGCGTGAACGTCCGGTTCGTGCACCCCAGAGACGAGAGACTGTCGCTCCGCGTCAGGCATCAAGAGGCGGTGCAAGAGGCGGTGCCGGAGCAAGACGCAGAAAGAACGATACCGCAAGTATTGTGATCCTGGCTGTTGAGATAGTTGTATTTCTTGCTCTTATAGCGCTGTTCTTTGTATTAAAGAGCAAACTTGTAGACGGAGGTTCATCTTCCGATTCGGCTGCTGAGGCATCTGCTGACGGAGGAGCAACATCAAACGGTGTAAATGTTGAGAGTCAGGATTTCTCGCTTACCTGTACTAAGGTACAGCTCGTGATGGATGCAGACAACGAAACGGCAGCTCTTGTGTATTTCACATTCGTAAACAAGACAGACACACCGCTCGCAATGAGCGAAGTATTCCCTGCAAGGGTTACCCAGAACGGCGGGGACTGTCCTGAGGATACCAATCTTACGGATACGCCTCAGGAGGTTGGTAACAAGGATATGCAGGTGTCGGGAGGACAATCGGTTGAATGCTGCTATGCGTTCAAGCTTTCCGATCAGACAAGCCCGCTCACTCTCACGATACACGATAATTACTCAACATTCTCGGATATCGGGTCTACGGAGATCCCTATCAGTTAGTGTGTGACTTAGGTATAATATGAAGAGTCGGGACAGTTACTTATTGTTCCGACTTCTTTATGTCTTACGAAAACCAAGAGGTATATCGAATGAAGATCATTATAGTCGGCTGCGGCAAGGTAGGCGCAACGCTTGCCGAACATCTGGATCAGGAAGGGCATGACATTACTATCATCGACAGACACGGAGAAAAGCTCCGCTATCTGTCGGAGAGGATAGATGTGCTTGGCGTGGAAGGTAACGGTGCAAGTATATCCGTTCAGCGCGATGCGGGTGTACAGAATGCCGATATTCTCATCGCAACAACCAATTCGGACGAGCTGAACCTGCTGTGCTGCCTGATAGCCAAAAAAGCAGGTAACTGCCAGACTATCGCCAGGATCCGGGATCCCGAATATTTCAATGAAATGCGTTATATCAGGGATGAACTGAATCTTTCCATGGTTATCAACCCGGAGCAGGCGGCGGCAGCTGAGATCGCAAGGATCATAAAATTCCCTTCGGCCATGAAGGTCGATCATTTTGCAAGAGGACGTGTTGAACTCATCAAGATCAATATACCGGAGAATTCCAAACTTGACGGTATGCCTCTTTCCGATATGGAACCGAAACTACATTGTAAAGTCCTTATATGTACCGTGGAAAGAGGAGA
>JBGUNV010000229.1:0-3585 GCA_045117595.1 Lachnospiraceae bacterium | reverse complement strand
CGCGATGCAGTGCGGGATGAGTGAGAGCCACTTCCGCAGGATGTTTGAAGCGAGCATGCATATGAAACCCGCGGATTACGTCAATATGGTCCGTATAGACGAAGCCTGCCGCTTGATAAGAAGGGGCGACAGATCCGTAGAGCAGATCGCCATCAGGGTAGGTTATGACACACCATCCACTTTTAACCGTAATTTCAAGAAACTGACGGGTATGACCCCTCTGGAATGGCGTAAAATCCAGTCACAGGGAGGCAAGGTACGCAGCGGATACCATATTTCCGCGCAAAAGGGATGGGAAGCTGATTAATAGCAGGGATGAAAAAGTCGAATTTGCATAAAATTCGATTTTTTTTAACAACATTCATGAATATTTCCGTGGTATCCTTTTTGACATCAAGGGAGGAAAAGTGGCATAACGTCGCTTTTTTAGCACAAAGGAGGTATTTATGAAGAAGAAGTTATTAGCTATGACTCTGGTACTTGCAATGGCTGCCGGCGCTATTACTGCGTGTGGTGGATCTGCAACATCTGCACCTGCAGCTGATGCGGGAGCGGCAGAGGCAACGGAAGAAGCAGCTCCGGCTGAGGAAGCTGCAGCAGAAGAGGAATCAACAGACCTTGGTGGTGTTTCTGAAGACCCCAATACACTTACGGTAGCTGCATGGGATGCAAACTTTAACATTCCGGCCCTTCAGGCAGCCGAGGCAGCATATAAGACCAAGAACCCTGATTTCAAGCTTGAGATCAATACGGTATCCGGTTCATCAGATGTTGAAAACGCAGTAACAAATGCAGCATCTGCAGGCGATTACAGCACACTTCCCGACATCGTTCTTTTCCAGGATCATTACATTTAGCAGTATGTGACCAATTATCCTGATGCATGGCAGGATCTGTCAGCAGCGGATATCGACTGGAACGACTTCGGAGCAGAGAAGCTTTCATACAGCACTATCGACGGCAAGCATTACGGTGCTCCTGTAGATAACGGAACAGCAATATTTGCATATCGTACAGACATTCTTGAAGAGTGTGGTTACACGATAGATGATGTTACGGGTATCACATGGGATCGCTGGCTTGAGATCGGCCGCGAGGTTAAGGAGAAGACAGGTAAGTATCTCCTTTCCATGGACCACTCGGGAGATGACCTTCCCTACATGTTCATGCAGGCTGAGGGACTTTCACAGTGGAAGGACGGCAAGCCCGACATCGTCGGAAACGAGACATATCAGAAGATCCTTCAGGTTATCGTAGACGGTGCCAATGACGGCGTTATCCTTCTGTGCAACAGCTGGAGCGAATATACCGATGAGTCGATCGTCGGCGACCAGGTTGCAGGTGTTATGAACGGTAACTGGATCATCCCTACCATCAAGCAGGTTCAGGAGAACAGCGGTAAGTGGGCACTTACAACAATCCCTACACTCTCGGGTGCGGAAGGTTATGCTGCAAACGGCGGATCATCACTCTATGTTACGGCTAACTGCCAGAAGCTCGATCTTGCACAGGATTTCCTCGCTTACACATTCGGCGGCGGTGAAGGATCCATGGAGACATATGACAACGCACTCAAGAACGGTGGTGTTATCACATGCTGCATCAGCGCAGGTAAGTCCAGCGTATATCAGGAGCCCGATGCATACTTTAACGGCCAGGCTATCTATGCCGACATCGTTGAAATGGGCGCACATGTTCCTGTAGTAGAGCAGAATGACTTCCATTACAATCTTCGTACAGCTATAGGCACAGCCATCACAAATGCAACAACTGCAGGCGGTGGTGCTGATCTTGCAACAGAGATCCAGACTGCTTCAGACGATATCGATCGTCAGATGAGTCTCTGATCAAAGCGGATAGTGCCGGTTTAGGTTGATCAATCAAAGGGGATCGGGTGTACCGGTCCCCTTATTTGTAAGAGGCGGTAATATGAAAAAGGGAAAAACGGTTACAAGAAAACAGCAGACAGCAGGATGGGTATTTCTGGCTCCGGCTTCGATACTGATATTCGTAATGAGCTTTTATCCGATGATAATGGCGTTTATCACATCGCTCAAGACGGGATCGGGTGTCAAGTTAAAATGGGGCGATCCTCTGTTTGTCAACTATCTGAAGAACATTCCGGCGGACAAGACTTTTATCCGCTCTATGGGCAACACGTTCCTGTATCTGATCATAGAAGTCCCCATAATGCTGATACTGGCCATATTACTGGCTCAGATACTGAACAATCCGGATATTAAGTTCAAGGGTATATTCAGGACAATGGTATTTATGCCCTGTGCAGTATCGCTTGTATCATATTCGCTGATATTCAGATCTCTCTTTGCAAGAGAGGGACTTATAAACAGTGTTCTTACGGGAATGGGTCTGATATCCGAGAACATCAACTGGCTCGGGACCACGGGTACAGCGAGGGCGGTAATAATAATCGGACTGATATGGAGGTGGACCGGATACAACATGGTATTTTACCTGGCCGGTCTGCAGAACATAGAATATTCCGTGTATGAGGCAGCCAAGATCGACGGTGCGAACGGCTGGAAGACATTCTGGAAGATCACAGTTCCGCTTCTCAAGCCTGTTATAGTAATGACGGCGATAATGTCCATAAACGGAACGCTGCAGCTGTTCGATGAGTCCGTAAACCTTACAAACGGCGGACCCGCCAATACTTCGATCACGATGTCCCATTATATCTGGAACGAGGCTTTCGGACAGGGAGTAGGGCATTTCGGATATGCTTCGGCCATGTCGTTCATCATATTTATCCTTGTGGCGGTACTTGCTGCTGTCAATCTGAAAGTAGGTGATACACGTGACTGAGAAGAAGATTAAAACATCCGCGATACAAAAAAGACTCATACCCAGTTATATATTCCTGATAATTGTCAGCTTTTTCTCGGTATTTCCGATCTTCTGGATGATCACGGCAGCTACGAACAATACGGTCGACATAGCACGCGGACGTATATGGTTCGGCGATCAGGCGGCGGTGAATTTCAAGGCACTTCTTGAAGCCGCATCTTCACAGGGTGCAGGGACATCGCTTTCACGCTTCCTGGGTAATTCATTCATCTATGCATTTGCCCAGACGGTGCTGTGTATATTCCTGTGTTCGCTTGCGGGATACGGATTCGAACTGTATCACGACAGGTACAAGGACAAGCTGTTCGGAGTGCTGCTTATGGCGATGATGGTTCCCCAGGTGGCAACACTTATACCTCTGTTCACAATGATGTCAAAACTGGGATTCCTCAATACTGTTGCAGGTTTCATGCTTCCGGCGATATCCACGCCGTTCATGATCATGATGTTCAGGCAGAATTCACGTAATTTTCCGGTTGAGATCATGGAAGCCGCACGTATCGACGGTGAGAGCGAGTGGAAGATTTTCTTCACAATGTATATGCCGATCATGAAGTCCACATACGCTGCAGCTGCGGTAATAACGTTCATGAATGCATGGAATGCGTATATGTGGCCGCGTGCGGTCATGACCAAGAACAGTTCCCAGACAATGCAGATACTTCTGACAAACCTTTCAAACGGATATGTTATTGATTACGGACTGCTGATGATGGC
>JBGUNV010000228.1:0-12786 GCA_045117595.1 Lachnospiraceae bacterium | reverse complement strand
TTCCGATGGTGTTCATGACATATGCAAATGTCGTGTATTCATATGGTGCAAAAAAATTCATCAAAACCTGTGCCGATATCGGTATCGACGGTCTGATACTGCCGGATCTTCCGTTCGAAGAAAAGGATGAATTCCTGCCGGTCTGCCATGAATACGGAGTCGATCTCATATCACTGATAGCCCCGACATCGAAGGACCGTATCGCCATGATCGCAAAGGAGGCGGAGGGATTCATATACCTTGTATCAAGTCTCGGTGTTACCGGAGTGCGGAGTGAGATAAATACGGATATCGCATCCCTTGTTCGGATCATACGTGAAAATACCGACATTCCCGTTGCGGTCGGTTTCGGGATATCAACACCCGAGCAGGCACATAAAATGGCAGAACTATCCGACGGAGCCATAGTGGGATCCGCGATAATCAGGATCATGGAACAGTATGGTACAGACAGCCCGGAGCATGTGGGTGAATACATAAAACGGATGGTTGAGGCCATCTGATCGGGATAATTTTGATAACGCGCGGTATTTATTCTTTAAGTAACGCCAGTTATTGAACTTGCTTAAACTTCGAATCTACTGCGGTGGTGTTTCATATACCATCGCTTTTTTATATTGGTCCGGCGCTGTTGATATGTTACAGATACCTGAAAATGTGACCGCAAAAAAATGCCATATATTGTTGACTCGGACGTGAAGAATGGTAATAATATACAATATATTGTATTGATTCCAAGGAGGTTACCATGAACAGAAGGATGCGGATTATGAGAAGGCGTATAGCGTTTATATTGTCAACAATGATGATACTCACATTAATGCAGGTGCCGGTTTATGCCGGAACGCCGGTAAATATTGCAGTTGATGATACCTCTCCGGAAGAAGACAAGAAGGTGGAAACAGGAGATGTGACCATAGAGGAGGATCAAAATGAACCTGTGGCTGTGGATGTTAATGATTCGGGTCAGGAACTTGAAGTAAAAACCGGAAGTATTACCAATAAGAGCGAAAACGGAGTTGCTTTGCATGCCGATGTACATGATGGTGCTGATGCAGTTATCCTCGCAGATGGTCCGGTAGATGCAAACGGTACAGGCGTAAATATAAACACAAACAGCAATTCAGTCGCTGATGTCACTGTAAGTGGTGATATAAAAGCAAATACCGGGACAGAATCATCTGTAAGCAGTAACGGGGAAAGTTATCTTTTGGTTGAAGGTGATATTACAGCACAGGGTGAAGGCGTATATTCTGCGAGTGACGGTAATGGCTTAAGCTACACGGGAGTACATGGTGATATTGAAAGCTCCGGGGACACAGCCGCTAATCTTAGCGCTCATGATGACGGAGCAAGCACAATGTATGTTACCGGAAATGTTACGGGTGAATTGTCCGGTATCACTTTGCACGCCGATGACGGAGGGTATACCGGAGCTGCTGTTGAAGGGAATGTTTCCGGTGGTGAGCTCTTCGGAGTGGACAGCTGGTCAGATGCGGGAATTGTAGATGTTGTCGTCGGCGGGGATATTACAGGTGGAGAAGTCGGTATTCTGCTCAATTCGAAAAATAACGGAGAGAATTATGTTGTATCTGAAGGTACGGTAAGCGGTGGAAAAGTTGCCATAGCCATGCAGAATTCGGACATCGACCCTTTGCAGGTTGTTGTATGGAAAGCTGTGCCCAATGATCAGGGAGTCATTGCGGCTGAAAGGAAGATAGAGGGGTTTGGTGAAGATGCAGTAGTAAGTTACGAGGAGAATAAGGAACTTGAAGCTAAGATAGGATATGTGATCAAGGTCACACAGCCTGAAAAAGGCGGTACGGTTAGGGCTACGGCAGCCGATGGAAGCCAGCTTGCGATGGTAACGGGTATGTCAACCGATTTTCTGGAGTATGCATATGCCGGTGAAAAAGTCCTGCTGAAAGTTGATATTGCGGAAGGTTATGAGATTACGGCAGCATATGGAGATGTCGGGCAGCAGTATCCTCTTGAAAAAGATGCCGATGGTAACTATTTCATTATCGTTCCGAGAGGCGGAGGAGTGATGCTGTCGGTTCAGCTTGACCTGATGTCTGCGGTAGTGCCGGTTGCCTGTTCCTCATCAGGTGATACGCCCGAAACAACGGGCGGAGTTTTGGCCGGCAGCGAGGCGGGCGGATACAGCGATGCAGATGCACTTGCCGTGATAAATGCCGGGTATGGCTCGACCATTACGATATATACAACTGTAGAGGCAGGGCTCAGCAGTCAGGTTATGGATGCACTTGCGATACGTCCTGATGTGACGGCAAATGTAATTTATTCAGTTGACGGGACTTCGTTCTGTACCGTTATGCCTGCGGGAATGAGCACCGGCATAGCAAGGAATGCGTCCGGCGGAGCCGATATCATGACGCTGATCGCAGCATTCGGTGCTGCTCCGATCTGATAACTGTTACATCAGTTGTGAAAGCATATAGTCTGCAACGTGCTGCATGCCCTCCGGCACCTTCATGTTGCGGCTGTATGTCTGAGACAGCGGATATATGATCTGCATATCGAGCGTTTCTCCGGGGACACGGCCGCTACGCAGCGGTTCATAGAAATTACGGACAAAATCATCTTCCGCAGCGTTTGCAAATTCCGCCGGTTTCATATACCTCAGCTGCCGCTTCGTGTTCTCTATGAGGACCTTTGCGGCAAGTGATTTCAGCTGTTCATATTCATCTTCAGTAACGTCTGTAAATATCGCGGGAATATCACAGGAAGTTATCGTTTCCGATGTGCGGTCGACCATGATCCCGAAAGGTTCGAATGAGAATGTATCTTCCGAGAACCGTATCTTTAACAGCACACCGTACTGTGTGTACATCTGGCTGCGCTGGTAATCGGTATCGAATATAAAATTCCCGAGAGAATAGAATATCGCCTTTTCGCCGACGAGTTCGTAATTATTCACGACATGCGGATGATGTGCAACAACGATATCAGCCCCCATATCAAGGTAGGCCATATAGCGGTCCCTGGTGTAAGGTGAAGGAAGCGCTGTGAATTCCTCGCCGGCATGTGCTACAACGATACACCAGCGGCATTCTTTTTTGATCTCATTTATACGTTTCCTGATCAGGTCAAGATCACTCCACGAAAAACATCCGCAAGTATTCGTATCCGCCCTTCTGCAGGCACGCTGATAGCCGACGCCTATCATTCCTATACCGCCGGCCTCATTGAGAATGACCGGGGCTGAGGCGGTATCGATATTCATTCCGGCACCGAGCGTCTTTGCATTGCAACGATCTGCGATCTTAAGGGTGCTTGCGATTCCGTCAGGTCCGGCATCACAGATATGGTTATTGCATATGTTCCAAATGTCGGAACCAATCCTTTTTAAGAATTCACCGACACCGGGATCCATGCTGTGCATCAGAGCGGCAGCGGCTGCATCTCTCCCGTCAGCTGCCATTGCAGAAGCATCATAAAGAGGTCCTTCAACGTTCGCTATAACATGGTCGCTGTCTGCTATAAAAGAAGACACATCGCCTGCAAGCAGTCCCGTGTCGTTCCATCTGTCCTTCATGTATTTGTCGAATCCGATATCACCCGTAAAGGTGAGTACAGTCGAAGTTTTCATTATCCGTTACCTGACAGTCCGCACAGCTGGCGAAAGATCTCTCCGCGCTGTTCGAAATTTTTGAAATATCCGTAACTTGCCGAAGCAGGCGAGAGTATTATGGCCTTTCCCTGTGGTGTTAACGATATTGCCAGCTTGACCGCTTTTTCGAGATCGTCGGCATAGTGGCAGTTATCGGTCCTGTTTATGCTGTCGTATATGCGTTTTCCCGAATCATATGAAAAAATGTATTCATATCCGGTATGGGAATTAATATAGTCGATCAGTTCATCATAACCTATACCCCGGTCCATTCCGCCTATCAGTACGGTATGGGCATTTGGTACGGATGACAGTGCCTGTATGGTAGCCGACGGTATGGTGGAGATTGAATCATCATAAAAATCCACTCCGCCGCGTCTGCCGATATGCTGCAGCCTGTGCGCAAGCCCGGTAAATGATGACAGGGCATAACGTATCGTGTTATCGTCGATGCCGTAGATGCGGGAGGCGATCATATATACAAAATGCGCATTGTAGTCGTTGTGATGGCCGAGAATGCTTAAGTGATAATCCGGAACTTCATTGGAATCGATACGTAAGATGGCAGCATCTGTAGCGATCCTCGGAACATTACCTCCGACATAGAAGAGATCATCCTCCGTCTGATATTTTGTTATATTGGATTTGGCAGCAAAATATCTGTCAAATGTCAGGTAGTAATCAAGGTGCTCCTCGAACAGATTAAGGAAGACGGCTATATGCGGTGATACCGTTACGTGCGCAAGCTGGTGGCATGACATCTCGAAGACGACTATGGTGTCATCATCGATCTCATCAAAATAATCAAGACATGGTTCACCGATGTTTCCGAGCAGGATGCATTTTTTGCCGGCGGCTGTAAGGACATGATACAAAAGCGCGGAGGTCGTGCTCTTGCCCTTGGTACCTGTTATCCCGACCGTATTATCCCTGAAGTTCTCGAGAAAGATCTGGGTCTGCGAGGTATACTTCGGATCATCATCGTTCATGGGGATCCCGGGACTTTTAACGATATAATCATATTCGTCCTCGTTGATGTCTTCACGTTTGCCTTCGAAGACATCGACGCTTTCGGGGTGACAGGATCTTGCCAGAAAATGTTTGGTGGACTGGCCTTCGCGTCCGTATCCCCATATCAGTATCTTTTTGCCGTTAAATTTATCATATGTTTTCATAGGTTGTATTATAGCACACATTAAGCAGGAAATCCCATCTGATGATAGTCGCCAGCATCTGTTCATGATATAATGAACAATATCACCAAAGACGCGGCTTGCAATTAAGATGAGGCAATACTTATGGTAAGGATCAGACCGCTTTTTTTAATATGTGTAATATCGGGCCTTTCTATGTTGTGTGGATGCGGTAAGGACGCGAAGGATACGGAGCTTGCCGACAGGCTCACAGCAGTGACAACCCCGGCTGCAAAGCAGGAAGTTACCGTTGAAAGAGCAGATGATCTGAAGGCATCGTCTGCGACAGGTGACAAAGAGGAAGAGTCGGCTGCGGTTTATGATCTTCCGACGGTTCAGGCAGGTGATGCTGTTATTTATGACGGTCGTGTGATGTTCCGTGTTTACGGATACAGTTCCGTAGACTGGCATGGACTGTTCGGTGAATTTACCACGGGCCATGAACCATACCAGCCTAATGATATCTATACGTTTGATCCGAAGGATCCTGACGGCGGGATCGCGAAGCTTTGCGAGGACTACGGGTACGGCATGATGTATCTGATGGACGGAACGACGCTTTACTCACAAAGGGTTACGGGATCCGATGACGACGATACAGATCCTGCGCAGGTGTATAAGAGGGTGCTCCCTGACGGTGATGAGCAGAAGATATGCCCCGGTGAAATAGCCGGATTCTCACCGGACGGAAAGCATTTTACCGTAAGTTACTACACGACCGATCCGTATGTTAATTATTTTCGTATTTATGAATCGGGTACGGAAGATATTGATACTGCCGGTTACGAGACAAGTGAGACTGTCACGTTTCTCGGGATGGATAATGATAATGCCTTTCTTCTTGAGCAGAACGAAGACTCGTCATTTTCCGTTCTGCAGCTTTCAAAGAGCGGCGAGATATATACGCTTGCCGATCCGGATCTGTCTCAGACGGACGGATATTATGAAGGAATGAATCCCTCGTTTGGCGGCAACTTTTCTGCCGACGGTGATCTGCTGAGCTTCTCGCTTGATTTCTACGAAGGGACCGGACATTTTTACAGCATGAGTGTTGAGATCACGGTTCCGATCTGCAAGGGAGGAGATGACCCCGGTACGGTGATGTATGAGGCCGATATCACAGAGGATACAAAAGATGATGATCCCGAGGCTGTATTGCCTGATGAACTGAGTGATATAGACGATTTTCCGGATCCGGACGGGCCCGGCGGGATCGCTGACGTATTACAGTATTTCGAAACATTTGATGAAGGGATATTCTACACGGTCGCACAGGGGCACAGAGATCCTTTTGAGGATATAGGATGGAGGGAATCCTATTATCTGCTGAATTACCGCTATTGTTTCCTTCCGAAGGGAGAAGACGAGCCGGTAGTGATCCATACGATGTTTGAGCCGCTCGGTGCAAGAGGATCGCTCGATGAGTATGAATATTTTGAGATTCAGCCTACGATATATGCATATGCGAAGTTCCTTGAAGATGATAAAGGTAAGCTTTGCGGTATGTACTACGAAATAGTCGATATACAGGGACCGGAAGCCCCGATAGAGACGAGCGGTCTGTTTAAAATGGCACCGTTTGCCAACAAGGTGTATTATGAGTATCTCAGGGATGAGGATGATCTGTATGGCGGATTTGTCGTTGGCGGTATTGATGAACTGCAAAAACTTGTCGATTCATTCCCGGGAAAACAGTTGGTCATGCCTGCCGAATCTGACAGTACCGGCAATCTGAAGTTTGACCCGGATGTTACATTTGACGGACCGGAAGGAGTATACTGCTGTCATATCGGGTTTGACGATAAAGGTAATGTCAGTTATATTCGTCCCGTTATGTGGGACTGAGATCGTAGAGGAAAGTTCGAAAACTGACAAATGTTCAAAGAATAAGGAGGGAAGAACATGAATAAAATGTCTGAAAATGAATTTGAAAAAATCAGTGGCGGAATGGTTGTTAATGCAAAGGGATTACCGGAATATGATCCGAACTTTCCGTGGGAGGTTGTGGAAAACAACACAGGCAAAGTTCTTGGGAAGTTTCCTGATCAGGGTCTGGCGTGCCAGTATGGAAAATCATTCGGACCCGAATCTTACAATGCGCAGGAAGTAGATGTTGACACGGTTATCAGATTACGCACTTATCCCCAGGCATAGGATATGCCGCGAATTTAAGGTACTGTAAAGTTTTCTATGAAAACTTTCAGTACGTAGGCCACGCCTCCACAAAGTGGATTTTAATGGCGTGGCTCTCAAGAACAGGGAGGCAAAATAAATGAAGAAAATCGTATGCTTCGGTGATTCGAACACATATGGGTATGATCCGCAAACCGGTGGAAGGTATGATGAAAAAACACGCTGGCCGAAACGCCTTCAGACACTTCTAGGAGAAGATTATGAGATAATCGAGGAGGGACAGAACGGGCGGACGATAGCTAATGATGATCCGTGGGAAGGAGGTACGAAATCCGGAATGGATTATGTGCTTCCGATGCTTGAGACCAAAAGGCCGGATCTTCTCGTTATCATGCTCGGATCGAACGATCTGAAGATAAAATTCAATCTGCCGCCTGCTGACATAGCGGGGAGCCTGATCACGATGATCATGAATATAAAAGGCTACTGTAAGCATTATCTCGGATGCCCGGAAATGAAGATACTCATTGTTTCGCCTCCGGCATTATCTGAGCCTTTTGCGGAGTCATATTTTGCCGCGTTTTTTGATAAAAAATCTGTTGTTGCCAACAGCATTGAGCTTGCAAAGTGGTATGAGCTTGTGGCCGATCAGCATGACTGTTATTTTCTTAATGCAACCAAAACCATATCGGCGGGAAGTGCCGATCATCTTCACCTTGATCCTGAAGAGCATGCGAAAATGGCAGAACTTGTAAGGGATAAGATCCTGGAGATTTTTGCCTGAATTTGTTTGATTTTTTTCAAAATTGTGCTAATATTTATTCATAGACGTGCCGATAAATATTTAAACGGATTTTGATCTATTATGGAAACGGATTTCAGATGATGAGATCCGTTTTTTGTTTATTTGAAACTATATCTTGATTATGAACTGTTGTTAGAGTACAATATAAAGGGTTTTTTTGTGGATCACGTGAAGGAGAGACAAAATGATCGCATCGGGAGTATATGATTATATTAATATCCTTGGTAAGGCCGCGGATGGTGCGTGGGCCAGGAATGAGGCTATTTCCAACAACATAGCCAATGTCGACACACCGGGATATAAGAGGCAGGACGTGTCATTTGAGACGGAACTGCAGCATGCGCTCAAGGCAAGCCGCTACAGGAGTCTTGACAGCAAGGTGGCCGAGGCTAATAAGCACCTTAATCGGCTTGAGCCGAGGGTATATACCGATATCCCGAACTGGTCCTACAGGATGGATAAGAACAATGTCGATGTGGATACCGAAAATGTTGAGCTTGCAAGTAACCAGATCAAGTACAACGGTATCACGAACAGTATAGACAATGAATTCAGGAATCTCAGGGCAGTTATAAAGTAACGCAGGAGGGGTAAATGAGTATATTCAAAAGCTTTGGTGTTAACGCATCGGGTATGACCGCAGAACGTTTCCGCATGGATATAATATCCCAGAACGTTGCCAATGCAAACACTACCAGAACCGAGGAGGGGACTCCGTACAGGAGAAAGGTTGTCACTTTCCAGGAACGCACACAGGATATTACAAGTTTCGGAACGATATTCAAGCGTGCGCGTGGTATGGATGTGGGTGACGGCGTCAAGGCGGTAAGCGTGACCGAGGATCAGTCGGATCTTACGATGGTATACGATCCTTCGCACCCGGATGCGGATGAGAACGGATATGTAATGTATCCGAATGTCAATATAGTAACAGAGATGACCAATATGATAGATGCGGAACGTGCTTATCAGGCGAACGCAACGGCATTTACCGCGAGCAAGGCCATTGCGACCAAGGGACTTGAGATCGGCAGGACATGATAAGGACAGGGGGATGAAATGGACATAACCAGTATCTTAAACATAGGTTCCAGGCCGATAGAGCAGGCGGCAGCGAACGCGTCGACACATACACAGCAGACGGATGAAAGCTTTACATCTCTTTTTAATTCGATGCTTACAAATGTTGGCGAGACGAATGCACTCCTCAACAAGCAGGAAGAGGAGGAGATGAAATTTGCGCTCGGGATATCCGAGAACACGCACGATCTTGCCATTGCCGCAGCTAAGGCCAATACGGCATTGAGCTATACGGTAGCACTCCGGGACAGATTTCTGGAGGCATATAAGGAGCTGATGCAGATTCAAGTCTGACTTTGTCAGACTTGAATATGATTGCGCGCGTATATATTTTTTGTCCGGAGGACGAATTTAAATGGTAGACAGGCTAAGGGAGTTGCTCCAAAGGATCCTGGAGTGGTGGAACAGGTTTACCGCAAAGCAAAAAACAATAATCATAAGCGTGGCGGCAGGTGTTATTTTGGCACTTGCCATTTTGGGTACCGTTCTTACAAGGCCGCAGTACGAGACGCTCATAACCTGCGAGAGTACCAAACAGGCATCTGAGATCACGGCCCTTCTCGACGGGGAAAGCATACCTTATAACATAACGGACGATGGTCTGATCATATCCGTAATGAAGCAGGATATCGCCAGAGCGACACTGCTTCTCGGAGCCAATAATTATCCGGCTGATTCATACAGCCTTGAGACTGCCCTTGCGGGCGGACTGTCCACAACGGAATCTGACAAGGCGAAGACATATAAGCTTTATCAGGAATCACATCTGCAGGAGATAATGGAAGCGACGGAAAATGTCAAAAAGGCTTACGTCACTTTATCCATCCCCGATAACGACGGAACGCTCCTTGCCAAGGAGGAAGAGGCTTTTGCCAGCGTCATGCTGGATCTTAACGATACTCTTCCCGAGGGTGTGGCGGAAAACTTTGCCAGGAATATCGCCACGGCGCTCGGCAACAAGACAACCGATAATATTTCCATTATAGATACGCAGGGTAATCTTCTGTTCTCCGGAATGGAAGAGGCGGAGAACAATTCCGGAACCGTCAACACGACGAATCAGATCGCTCTCAAGACTCAGGCCGAGAACGCCGTAAAGCAGGAGGTCATATCGGTACTGCTCGGATCGAACCTCTATGAGGATGTTAAGGTTTCTCCCAATCTGCGAATGGATTTCTCATCACTCAAGGAAACAGAGCACAAGTACACACAGGCTGATGATAACGGTACAAACGTGCTCGCACACGAGAACACATATGAGGCTGAGGGCAGAGGTGGTGCCGGCGGAGTACCCGGCACGGACACCAACCAGGAGGAGACGACCTATGTAATGGAGGATCAGAACAGCTCCAATTACAGCGTCAATGAGGAGTCGAGGGATTATCTGCCGAGCGAGAAGATCACGGATAAGGTCACACCGCCGGGATCGATCGATTATGCCAATTCTTCAATAGGGATCACGGCATCCCATTTTGTCATATACAAGGAAAGCGATGTCAAGGCACAGGGTCAGCTCGACGGGATCACCTTCGAGGAGTTCACGCTCCAGAACAGCGACCTGGTCAAGAAGGAAGTGGACGAGGAAATGCTGACGCTCGTCAGCAATGCGACAGGCATCCCTGCAGCCAATATTTCGATAGTAGCGTATGACGTACCGATATTCCAGCCGGAAGAGGGACTTTCGCTTTCAGCATCCAATATCGCGCAGATCATACTTATCGTGCTGATCCTTGCACTCCTTGCGATAGTTGTACTCACTACATTCAAGAGAAACAAGGAGGAGGAGGTCGAGGCAGAGCCCGAGCTGTCTGTTGATGATCTGCTCACCACGACTCAGGAACATCAGATAGAGGACATTGATCTCGAGAGCAAATCCGAGGTACGTCTTATGGTTGAAAAATTTGTTGACGAAAATCCTGAAGCATCGGCACAGCTTCTTCGAAACTGGCTGAATGAGGATTGGGGGTAATAAATGGCTAAGGAAAAAGAACCGGTAATGAGCGGTCTTCAAAAGGCGGCGATCCTTCTGATCTCACTCGGACCCGAGAGGAGTGCGCTCATTTTCAAACATCTCAAGGAGGAGGAGATCGAGGATCTGACGCTTGAGATAGCAAATACCAGAAGCGTCACACCTCAGGCCAAGGAAGATGTCATAACAGAATTCTACGGTGTCTGTCTTGCACAGCAGTATATTGCAGAAGGCGGTATCGGATATGCCAAGGAACTTCTCGAAAAGGCGCTCGGAAACGAAAAGGCGCTCGACGTTATCGGCAAGCTTACCGCATCGCTGCAGGTTAAGCCGTTTGAATTCATACGTAAGACCGAAGCTTCCCAGCTTCTTAACTTTATACAGGATGAGCATCCGCAGACCATTGCTCTGATACTGTCGTATCTGAATCCGAGTCAGGCTGCCCTCATAATATCGGCGCTTCCGCCCGACAGACAGTCGGATGTTGCAAAGCGTATCGCCCTTATGGACAGGACCAGTCCGGATGTCATCAAGGAGGTGGAGAAGATACTCGAATCCAAGCTTTCATCGCTCGTCAACCAGGATTACACGATCATCGGCGGTGTGGATGCTGTTGTTGATATCCTTAACACCGTTGACAGAAGTACCGAGAAACATATCATGGAAACTCTCGAGATCGACGAGCCCGAACTTGCCGACGAGATCAGAAAGAAAATGTTCGTATTCGAAGATATCCTGCTGCTTGACGACCGTGCCATCCAGAGAGTTCTTCGTGATGTCGATAATTCCGATCTCGCCATCGCCCTCAAGGGTGCAAACGAGGAAGTTCAGAATGCCATATTCAACAACCTTTCGAAGCGTCTTGCTCTTATGATCAGAGAGGATATGGAGTTCATGGGACCTGTTCGTATGAAGGATGTTGAGGAGGCCCAGCAGAAGATCGTTAATACCATCAGACGTCTTGAGGACGCTGCAGAGATCGTTATATCACGTGGCGGAGGAGATGAGATAGTTGTCTAATAGTCTGATCAAATCCTACAACGTGAACTATGCCGACCGCAACGAGAAGAAGAACAAGCGGATCATAGATTCAAATGAGGCGATATCCGAAAGAATAAAGGAACTGTCCGAAAAGATCGAACAGGCCGACGAAGAGGAGTTTGCGCAGGATTTCAGCGAAGGGCTCGATGCCGAGCAGGTCGATGCACTGTTGTCCGATCCGGACGATATACCTCCGGAGATCGCAGCCAAGAATGAGGCCGCTGAAAAGATGCTGGCCGAGGCTCAGGAAGAAGCGGACAGGATCATAGCCGATGCAAACGCTGAGGCCGACAGGATCATTGCGGAGGCGAACGAACAGGCGGGAGGAGTTCTCGAGGAGGCAAGAGCCCGTGGAGCCGAAGAGGGAAACCAGAAGGGTTACGAGGAAGGCCTTGAACGTGCAAAACAGCTTGAGGAAGAAGCCGAACAGAAGGCAGTAGCTCTTGAAGAAGAGTATGAGACAAGAAAAGAGGAACTTGAACCGCAGCTTGTAGAGAAGCTTACTGAAATATATTCGCATGTATTCGGAATTGACCTGTCCGGTCGAAATGATGTTGTGCTCTATCTGCTGAAGAATACCATCAGCAATATAGACACAGCCAAGAGTTATCTGGTACATGTGTCAAAGAGTGATCATGAGACAGTATCTGCCAATAAGGATATGCTCGAAGCCGGATTGGGCAGTTCGGTCAGTGTTGAGATAATAGAGGATGTTACCCTGACTGAGGGCAACTGTTATATAGAAACGGACGGAGGAATATTTGACTGCAGCATAGGAACCGAACTGGAGCTGCTCGCGAAGGAACTTAAGATATTGTCATATTCTTCGTAGAAGTACCGCCGGGATGTCGAAAGGTGTCAAAGGTGTCAAAGGGGACGGTTCTTTTTTACACATTTTGGATAAAGAGTCCGCAAGCACAGTAAATAAGAA
>JBGUNV010000227.1:0-3223 GCA_045117595.1 Lachnospiraceae bacterium | reverse complement strand
CACTTATAAGATCGCAAGCATAGATGCCGCCGAAGACGGAGAGCGGTACGAAGAGAGCATCAAGAAGATGACCGAAGGCTTCCCGGGACTCTACGAGATGTATTTTGCAGGCGACAGTATTGACGAAAAAGTCAGAAAAGAAGCGATCAACGATTACGTACTCAGCAACGGACTCGGCATTGATTATTACAAAGACTACGGCTGGGATCCTGTGCCACTCAATTAACGGAATATCATCCGAAAAGGCGCCTGCCGCTCATCGATGCGGCAAGCGCCTTTTTCTTGTTACCCTTTTCTACGAATAAAGCTCATCCCACAGAGTATTTTCATATCCTGCGCATGTCAGGAAGATGCTTTTCAGATACTCTGCCATAATGCTGCTGTTGCTAAACGCACTTTTTAACTATACATCTCGTTCTAGTAACGAGGTCAATGCATTATATAAGATCCTCCTATCTCACACCTCACATTTTGGTGCTCCTGACCGGAGTTGAACCGGCAACTGAAGGATATGCTGTCCGTTCCTCTACCTAGTTGGGATACAGGAGCAAATGTACGACCACGGGAAAGGGAGGACGTCTGATGCGCCCTCCCTATCGCAAAATGAGCATTATGGAAAGATTTGTTTTAGCTTATTTTCTTCTCCTCAAGGTATTTGGCAAGATCATCCATAGCCATATCCCGAAGTTCTTTCGTAACATCCACATAGATATTCATTGTAGTGCTTATGTCTGAGTGCCCAAGCAACCCCTGAATGACTTTAATATTCATTCCGGATTCGCACAGACGAGTCGCATATGTGTGCCTGAACGAGTGGCAACTGATCCTCGGCAGAAGCAACGGCATATCGTCGCCCTCATGGTTTTCCCACACTTTCTCGTTGCAATCTACCATGATCCTTCTGAGAGCCTTGTTGATGACCCCCAGATTCAGAACTTCACCAAATCTGTTACAGAACACGAAGTCCTGATACCCGTCAATAATACTCTTACAGTACAGACCGCTCTCCTCTTGATTGCGCTTTTCCTCCAGAAATGCCTCTTTGACTGAGTCGAGCATTGGTATTGTTCGAATGCTGCTCGGTGTTTTAGGAGTATTTATGGCATATGTCTGTTTATGATTCCTGTTATAGAATACCAGCGTGTGATTCACATCGATGGTACCGTTCTCAAGATCCACATCCTTCCAGCGCAGGCCCGTTACCTCTCCGGCCCTCATACCCGTTCCAAGCATGACTGTGATTATCGGTCTCCAATGTTTGAACATTTCACTCTCGTCCAGATATGACATAAGCAGTCTCTGCTGTTCAACGGTAAGTGCCATTCTTTTGTCGCTGTCGTAATTATGTGACAGTTTGAGTTCCTTGAGAGCATTATCTGAAGGGTTGATACGGATATAATTGTCATCAACCGCTACCTGGAGCACCTGATGCAGAACAGTCTGTATATTATCTGCTGTGGACAGCTTTACACCATCTATCTCTAGAACACGGTTATAGAACCGCTTTATATCTGACTTCTTTATACTTGATACCTTCTCCCTCCCAAGAGCCGGAGAAACAAATTGTCTATACATATACTTATAGTTGTTATACGTATTGTCCTTCAGTCCTCTTTTAGTATCACACCAGACGTTGAAGAAGTCGTCGAGTTTGGCTGAGTTGTTGCTGATCTTGATGCCTGCATGTCTGTCTGATACCAGCTGGTCTTCCAGTTTACGCAGACCCTCAAGAGTGGATGAGTAAAGAGACTGTCTCTTGCCACGGATCTGATACCTGTATTCGTATGTCCCGTCATTACGCTGCCGCTCACCTGTCTTGAGCAGGCGGCCTTTATCGTCTTTTCTTTTCGCTGCCATAGCTGCCTCCATTTCCGGATATCATTTATACTGAGAACTGTGAATCTAGGAATTCTGCAAAGCGTTCTCTCTTTATCAGTCTGCGTGTGCCATTCCACACCACATATTCGCAGTCGTCGTCTGATGTAAGAGCACTGAGCTTAGGATAACCCATGTTAAAGTAGATTGAAGCTTCCTGCATGGTCAGCAAACTCTTTTCCCAAATCGGGCACTCCTTGCCATCAACATGGTACACTCTTGTTTTCTCCTGCTGTTCCATATCCTGGCCAGCAGCTTTTTTTGAATCTCTCTGCTTCTCTGCAGCTTTGCTACTCATCTCACTTATTCTATCGAGCAGTTCATCATACTGTCTGTCGGAAATCAGTCCATCCTCTCTGAGTGAAGAAAGGCATGCTATTTTTATGCTCTGCATGATCGTATTCTCAAAACTATTATCTGCCATTGTAGTATTCTCCTTATCTTTTCATTAGACTTGTCCTGATCAGTGACACGCTTCCCGTGTCACTGATTTAGCCACTGTTGTGGCATACCTGCAATGATGCAGGACTTAAATCGACATTCTTGACTTTCTGCCATGACCGTGCTGACAGCACGACTCACATCCATATCTTTATCTGCGCCTCCGCGGATTTTATATATCCCCCAAGGAGATCCATGGACATGTTCATCTCTATCGAGATATCCAGGAGCGTCTTATCCTCGAGGAAGAACTTCTTCACTATCTCCTGCTCCTTCGGCATCATATATCTGAGTGCATCCTCCATATTCCTGTGGCCTGCTCCGCCGATCCACTCATCACCAACAGGTCCTTTGAGCCTTTTGGTTGCCACTCTCTTGAGGATGGTATCCATTATCGGATCCATATCGTTATTTTCATCGTGTACATATCCTGTCGTTTCGATCATTTCCTTCACCATATCCTTTCTTACTTCATGCCCTGGCAGTACATCGCCGGGCTGCGTTTGACTTCTTCTTTGTACTGATTCTGTTTTTTCCATTCGGCGAAAGCTTTCATCTTTTCTTTCTTTTCCTCTTCCTTAATCTCCTTGCTCTCTTTCGTCTTGCCAAGAGCAAGAGCTTTTTTGAGTCCTCTGTCGACCCGATTCATGGTTGCTAGATCCAGCTGCCCTCTCTTCTCGAGCATCCTGCTCTTGTCGGCTGTCCGGAGCTGCTCCGCCAGAACCATCGACTTCTTTTCCAGACCAATTACGCCAGGAAGATTTATATGATATTGCTTTCCCCGCTTGTCGAGCTGACTGGTTATGAAAGCTATTATGACTTCGGGAGAGTAATCGTTTATCTCATCGCAGCTCACGATCAGGATCGGGCGGTTGCCCTGCTGTTCGCTGCCGGCGATATTGAGCTC
>JBGUNV010000226.1:0-8095 GCA_045117595.1 Lachnospiraceae bacterium | reverse complement strand
CATCCGAATAAACATACATTTCTATCTGATCTCTCGTAATCCCGGTCATCAGATCACTGTCAAAATCATCACCTGGCTGCCAGTCGGGATCCACAGACCTTACAACGTCTATAAAATACCCTATGTATATTCTCTCGTACTGACTGAGTGTCCATGTTCCTTTCAGTCTTTCATCCTTGGGCGCCTGTTCCTGATAAGTCCGATACACATCTGATCTTTGCGTGTCACCGCCCATACCGTTCCACTTAATAAACTCTTCCTTGTTCAGATCGAACATCATCTGCTTTATTTCATCGGGTATCTGTATGATCGTCCTTCGATCCTTATCATTCTCCTCGGTAACAAGCATTCCCGGAACTGTTCCGAAACTAACCGGATCACCGTCTTCGTCAAACTGTTTCATGTTATATCTTAACTGCTCCTGTGCCTGTTCAACGGACATTCCCCTTGGAGGAAAATCAGTTGATTCACCCATCAGGGCATCATATGCGGCCTTATACTGCTTGCTGTCTGTATCTATGTTGGCGCCATAATCGATATCAAGCTTATCAAGCACAGGCTTCCAAGCCTCAAGATTGGTATGATCAAAGTCATTATCCATGCTCTCTGACATCCACTTTTCAAGACGCATATACTCTTCCGTAGTAAGCGCCAGTCTCCATCCGTAGGCTTTCGGATCCTTCAGATCGATATACATCAGCGTCCCTGTCTGAAGGAACAGGAAACCATTCTCATGCCTTTCGGAAAGCCCCTTGACCTCTTCGGCTGCATAAATGTATCCCGTTTCAGCATCCGGGATCACCTGTGTATATCTGTCAGAATAATCCTGCGCAAGTTCATCGTACTTTTTCCTGTCACGGTCATTTCGTAGCAGCACGTGCCCTTCCCAGAGCGCATCATCGTTTCTTACTATATATTCAAGATCCGTAGACTCATCTCTTTTTATCGTATAATCAGATAAATCGCGTTCATACCAGAACTGATTCGATTTTTCTTTAACTTCTGCCTCCAGCGTATCGTCAGATTCTACCATCTCATACGCTGTTAAATCTTTATAATACGGTATTAACAGATATCTTTCGCCGCTATCCTCATCGATTACCGGAATTACAAGATCATAATCCGTGATCACAGTGTTTTCCTGTCTTGCATTTACATGAACTGTTGCAAAAATCATTGAAACAACAACAATGACCACGATTGCCGATACTCTGATTTCCCATCCGGATCGCTTATAGGCTATAACCCTGTTTATCCTCTCCTTAATCGGAGCATTGCCAAATGGCAATGAAAACATCCTCATATCATGATTTTTGCCCGCTGCAGATAAGAGTGCAAGTATGTAATCATTCTTGGTATCCGCATCATATCCGTCCACTACCGCCTCATCGCAGGCTATCTCCATATCAGTAGAAAACAGCTTAAAAGCCATCCATACCAGCGGGTTATACCAATGAACTGCCAGTACAACAAAAAAAGCCGGTTTCAATATATGATCAAAGCGCCTAATATGAGCGATCTCGTGACGTATAACGTGGATCCTGTCTTCTTCTATAAGATCATACGGAAGATATATCTTTGGGTTAATGAACCCAAACAGGAACGGAACACTGATATCCTCTGCGGTATACACTTTAACTTCTTCTTCCGCTCCGGAAGGATTTATATGTATCCGGTATATATCCGGTACAGCAAAACTAACCCGTTTTCCTGTGCGTATCATGCCCACAGTCATATACACAAGCATCAACACAAATCCAAATAGCCAGATATCCGCAAAAGCTGATACAGTCGGATTCGTAATCGGCGTTTCCGTTATATACTCAGCATCGTCCTGATCGTCTATTATGGTGCTCTCTGTGTTTATCTCCTCAGCTTCCAATGTTTGGTTTTCATCATATTCCGCTGCCTGAATGACCGGTTCATTACTGTAATAATGCTGTACCACACTTACCGGATTCATCTGTCCGAATGTGATCTGTGGAAGCACGCCATATGCAGATTCAACAGATACCGGAACTATAAGCCGAAGGGCTAGAATAAGCCACAATATACATATATATTTTCTGGGTACTCTGTCTTTTACCGCCAGTCTTATCAATACGACTACAGCAATGAAAATACCTCCGTATATTGAATTGATGAGATACCGTATCAGAATCCCGCCTATCATTTATCCTTCCTGCATCCGTCTATTATTGCCTGAAGTTCGTCCAGTTCTTCTTCGGAAAGCTGTCTGCCTCCAACAAAAGTCGCCACAAACCCCGGAAGTGAACCTGCAAAGTTACGGTCAACAACAGAAATACTCTCAGCTTTGCATGCATCGTCCCTGCTGACAAGAGATGATACAGTTTTATCCTCAAACTTTACGACACCACGCTCAGAAAGTCGTTTAATTATCGTATATGTGGTAGATTTGCTCCATTCGAGCTTATCCTTACACAGTTTTACAAGTTCCGTGCTACTTATCGGCTCATTTGCCCATAATATCTCGCAAAACCTGAATTCGCTGTTATTAATTCTAGGTGTAGGCATATTTTCCCTCCCTAAACAAATAGTCTACTATTGTCGTCTATCTGTAGTTTACATCAGTAGACTACAATTGTCAACGGTTTCAAACACATGTATGGGATGATTTCAATGTCACCTTAGTGAAGATCTGCAGAATACGCGTTGTAATAATATGAATCGAAATCGGACAACTATCCTTTTTACCAACCGAAACGGCAAGTCTTCTTTTCGACTTGCCGTGTAGGGCGGTAGACTGGGGGTGTGGGGAGTGTAGCTCCCCACGTTCTTTATTGGACAATCCACCTGACAGTATCTATCTCATCATGACAGTAAATTATAGCAATTGAATCTCAATAGCATAAACATATCTTCCCGTATTCAATGCTTCAGGATTATTATACTCACTGTTTACCAAACCTATACCAAAGACTAATCTATTATCGTAATCGTGGGATACATCTTCTATATATTTATAGTCTTTGTAGAATCCAGTCTTATGATCACATATTTGTATTCTTGCAGTTCTGTCAATCATTTTCCTCAAATTGCCAAATATTGGCCTATCCTTATCGTCTATCATATCGAACCTCCTCACTCAAATAGTTTTTCTGGACTTATTATGTTTTATATCAATTTTGAATCGGATATTTGATAGGTTTCTAATCGGAAGTATGTGAAGTTGATAATCGGATCTCCCTTGTTCTCATATATGCCCAACCAAATATACTATCGAATAGAAGCAGACTATCAAAAATACGAGAAATAAGAAGTACTTGTTAAACTCCTTTTTTGATTCTTCATTTTCCCATGCTATGTATATACGTATGATCATGTATATAAAAAATATGATCCATCTTAACAGCAACAGGTTTATCGGTAATCCCACGAGAATCGGTGCAAAGAACATCGGAACTAACATCACAAATTCCACGACCGCAACCGTTATGCCATCCCACATACACTCTTTGATCTTTTTACACAAGAATACGCTCAGCAATATAAACAGGGTGATCAGTATTCCATAAAAAATGACCATGAACAGTATTCCTATGATCCAGTAGCCGGCAGGATTCGCTGCTTCACTTAACATCTTTCCCGCAAAGAATATAGCAGCTTTATATGGACCGGTTGCTATTGGACATATTATGTTTGCCAGTTCTTTAAAGAATTCTTCAGCTTCATTCTGGTAAGGCTCTGATAAAGCAAGAATGCCTAGCGCTGCAAAGATCAGTCCTACGATCGATGTTATATATCCGGCCAGATGCGCTCTTACCATTTCTTTGTCACACATTTCCAGAATCTGTTTTCTATCGTTATAATCTCTTTGGAGTCTGCTTTCTATCTTAGAAACATCCTTTTTGACTCTCTTGGATATCTCGGCCTCCTGATCACTTGCTATCTGATTTACCCTGGCCTCCTTTTTATTTATCGCATCTTCACGTTCATCGAGTATAGCCATCCTCTCCTTATGTGCCTCTTTATAATCCGAGACCAATTTCGAGCTCGTGGCTATGGCTTCCTCTGCGGCTGATTTCAAGCTGTATGCTTCTTTCAATTGCTTGTCGCTCTCGCTCAACTTCACGATATACTCGTTCAGCTCGACTATTTCTTGCTTCTGCGCTTGCACTTTGTTCTTCAGCATCGATACCTGAGAGGAAAGACTCGATATCTTCTGCTGCATCTCCGTGTTCCGGTTCTGGCTCTCGTTCTTCTTCGAGTTCCGGTTCGAATCCACAGTGCTCGAGTCTGATTGCATTCTGTCTTTCAAATTCATGTATCAGCGCCTCCTTATTTACTTCCATCCCTTCAAATGTTTTCTCGATCCTGCTGTCGCGGACCTTGTCACCGTCCTCGTTCTCAAATACGATATGTTTCCGATTGTCTTCCCACTGTACTGACCACCCATGTCCAGCCATACCGGCGATAAACTCATCCCTGCAGGTACAGTTCGACATCACATCCATTATTGCCAGGGCGCAGTCTGCAACAAAACTGTTCTTTGTATCATTGATCAGCAGGTTGTATTTATCTTTACTCCATGACCTGATCTCTCCCTGTTCGATCGGTTTTCCGTCAAAGTGATGTCCTTTCTCGGCGATCGATAATCCCCGGTTCCGGCAGAGATCATTCGTGAATTCCTTCTGGATCTCAAGATCTTTCTTCGTCTGGTGAAGTTTATGCCCGTCAACATACGAAACGCTGTTTGTCAGGATATGACAATGCAGATGCTCCCTGTCCCGGTGTACTGCTATCAAGCTCTGGTGGTCCGGAAAAAACCTGTCAACAAAATGGCGACTGATCTCAAGTACCTGCTCCGGTGTTATCTGTTCATCCTTATGGAAGCTTATGATATTGTGGGCGTACATCCTGCCGGAGTCTTTATCCCACATTCTCTTTTCTGCGAGCCACGTCTGGTATACTTCATCATAATTAATAGTCTCCCCGTTATACGGCCCGGTTATCTCTACATACTCTTCCTCAAGCGAGTTATCCCGCAGAACATATTCCATAGCATTTCTCATGGCTCCGTGTGAACAGCCCCCGTTATTGACGACCTTATTGATTGCCATATAGCCTCACTCTCCCTCCGGTAATCGCGGATCTGTTCCGCCAACTCTTCCAGTTTCTTCTCACTCGCTACCTGCCCCTGACCGTTTGCAACATGAGCCATCTGATTCACATTCGTCGCCATACCGCGTATCTGTCGCTCAAAGTCTGAAAACGTCTTGCTTATGTTCTTAAGCTCCGCCATCTCATCTGATGATGTGATCGGATACGAGCAGACCGCACTTATGATATATGCCTGCTGGGACAGCCCGGACTCGGCTATCTTCTTCTGCATGCGGGCATATTCGCGATCGTTCATCCGTACGGTGACGGCCCGGTTTCGTTTGCGGTTTGCGCGTTGCATTGTGATCACATCCTTTGATATCCCCTGGCGGGGTGCAAAAAGGGGTTCCAAGGGGGCGAAGCCCACTGGCAAGTTTGCATTGTGGCTTGCCACAATGCGAAACTTGCCTACCATCCCCAACGAAGATCCGAGGGAGATCCTGCCGCTTATTTGCGGGGGATGGTAGTGGTTTTGTCTGTAGCTGCCATGTAAATCAAAAAAAACGGTAGATACAGCCACTTGGCAGCTACAGACGTGGTCGTAACGAAGATAACGAAGCGTTTTTTGCTGAGTTATCGGCTGTTACGGCCACAGGGACCCTGGCGAAGTGGTCATATCACTTTGTGCCGGATCCTTCAGCGAGCTTCTGATACATCTTGCGTGCAAAACCTTCAGCATTTGCGTAGCGTGACGTCTCAAAATCCTTCTCAAAATGAGCATGCTCGCCAAAACGTTCTGTAAGGAAATCCTTCAGGAGAAACGATGTTCCACCGATGAAGAAAAGCTCCAGTGTATCAAAGTTCTTCCAACTGTTACGAAGAGTCTTTTCAATCTCATCAATAAATGAACATACCGCCTGACCGATGATCGCCTTAGATTCTTCCTTTCGGTCATCATCATGATAGTTTACGGATCCGCGCGTTATCGAGGTAAGTATCTGTGTATCCGTGATCTCCATCCCGTGATCCATAAGAGCCCTTCTTATCTCACGTACAAGTTCCCTGCCGCCATGCCTGGATGTGTGTGAGGATTCAATGATGATATTGGAGTTGTTGACAGCAGCGATATTCATGTTAAGGCCACCCATGTCAACGATCGCCGCATCATATTCCTTCTTGGCAAAAAGATCCGGATGCATGGTGAGAATCCCGGTTGACTCAGCGCACACAAGTCGTTTGTCGATGTTAAACTCGATTGGTTTTCCGTCAATGGCACATTCAACCTTACCATTTGGTACAATGTTTCGTCCGTACTCCATTCTTTCTTCCTTACGGCTGTATATTGAGAGCGGACACCCGGTCACGACATTTACTGTCTCACCGGGCTGAACACTTCGTGCGATAGCATACAGGGTGCATAACCTGTTGATATCAGTATCCTTCGAGTAATTATCATCTGACTTGATCGGAAGCTCTCCGCAACCGATCCTGACTTCCTTACCCGCTTCGCCGAGTGTCTTTGATGAGAAAGTGTGAACGCCATCAAGAAGATCAACTCTCCCATCGTTTGCCGTGCCTATCGCCGTAGGAAAATGATCCCTGACGATATCCTTCTTGTCATGAAGTACTACTGTTTTTGTCTCTGCCTTTCCGGCATCTACTGCAATAATTGTGTTGATCATTTCAAATACCTCTCTTTCTTAATAAAACTCTTCTTCCATGTCCGGATTACTCCAACCAACGACCGGATCCTCCGATGATGGAAATACATTTGCTACACTCTCTTCTCCCCCGACAGGGAGATTTACGGATGATGTGATCAGCCACGGTCTTACGTTGTGGTCATTTATCGTCTTTATCAGGGCACTCATCTCCTTCACTTCTTCTCTGCTCTGTGGGCAAAACCCCAGACAACGTATGAACAGTGCCATGCATCCGTAACAGATATTTGACATGTTCCTTCCGGATATCGACAGTGTTTTTGCCACATCGGGATATGACCTGGCCAGGTCACTGTCACTGCCTGCTATTCGATATCTTTTCTCACTCATCGGTTCGTACCTCCTTCTTCAAGCTGATATGTAATAAACAACTGATCAGGTCATTGCCAAACGCATCATTGCCTCGTAGTCTTCTTTCGTGTAATGTCTTTCGTTTGAAAGATGAAACCAGTTCTTACGATTCGACGATCGTTCTTTAGTTTGATTGATGTCAGTATGATTATTCTCAGTCTGATTATCATTAGTCTTATTAGCGTGCGATATTCGCATATCTTGAGATTCGGTTTTCACATTTCTAGAAATGCGATTTTCACACTTCTGGAAATGCGATTCCTGAACATCTTCCTGATTTCCAATAAGAACCGGCTCAAAATTCATTACATAGATCCGGTCCGGTCTGCCCTGGCCCATCCTCTTGATCTCTATCAGGCCTATATCTGATAATTCCTTCTTAAGCTTGGCGACCTTCCCGTTGGCACAGTGCATGTCAGCCATGATCGCATCAGTTGAATAAAGGATATAAACACGCCCCTCATTGTCCATCCAGTTGTTTGCACACGACAGTGCAGCCCTGTCCAGGAACAGAGCGTATAAGAGCTTTGCATCGGTCGATACCGATGAAAAGTAGTCATTTACAATAAGTGTTTTTGGAATTTTATAGAATTGGAACTTCTCTGCTTCATTACCGTACAGGTAAAAAAACCGCAAACTTTTCCCCATTTATGCGCCTTTCCGGACTCCGTATGCTAATTTTCGGAGCCATTTTTTCCGCTTTTGGACCTCATTTTTGTCCATATGCTAATTCGTATGCTAATTTGCTCGGGAAAATATGCTAATTTTGAGTGAAATTGAGAAAATGATTACTGATCTGTACTGACATGATCATGAAAGATTTTCTTATGATCGACTCTCGAGAAATGCCGTAAAATCAATACAAAAAGACCACTGTATGTAATCATACAATGGCCTTTTTTTGACCAGGGCTAGGAGGATTCGAACCTCCAAATGACGGAGTCAGAGTCCGTTGCCTTACC
>JBGUNV010000225.1:0-9621 GCA_045117595.1 Lachnospiraceae bacterium | reverse complement strand
CCGGTCGGACATACCGTACGGCATTTGAGAGTATCTGTTTCTGCAAAGCGGCCAGAGAATCCACCGACCCGGATGTCATGTTGTATTTGATGTCGTTCTTTCTGCCAATGACCCCAAGCCCCGAACATGGCACATCCGCAATGACCACGTCTGCAAGATCGCGCAGACTCTCATCATAAACCGTCGCATCTCCCACACGTGTCGTGATATTGGTAAAACCGCATCTTTGTATGTTCTCCCGGATCTTATCCGCTTTACTTTCCGAAACATCCAAAGCCATGACCCGACCAAAGGTTGCAATATCCGCCGCATGCAGCGCCTTGCCACCCGGAGCGGCGCACAGATCGATCACCGTATCATCTTCCTTTATATCCGCCGCAATGCAGACCAGCATCGAACTGATATCCTGTATGAATATACTCCCGTCCTTAAACGGTTCGAGAGATGTAATGTCATCAATATCAGACAGCACAACCGCACATTCAGGAAGTATCGACGTGGTGCAGCTGCATCTTTTCATAACTGAGTCAACACTCGATACGGACAGGTTGACCCGTGCCGTAACCGGACGTACCGTAACCGACAGTTCCAGAAGCGACTCTGCCTTCTCGCGTCCTGCTTCCGTTATCAGTTTCTGCACGATCCATTCGGGGCATGAATAATATACGGACATGTATCCGATGGGATCAGTCTCCGGATCGGGGTATTTCAGGTCATGTTTATTTCGTTCGATGTTTCGAAGTACGGCATTGACAAAACCGGAAAGAGACGCAAAGCCTCTTTTTCGGACGAGTCCGACAGTCTCCTTTATAGCTGCATGAGCCGGGACCGCCTCCATGTAGAGCAGCTGATATGTTCCCATACGAAGTGCCGTTCTTATCTGTTTTTTCATCTTCCTTACGGGGATGTTGCTATACAAATCAAGGACATGATCGATAGTGATCCTTCTCTCGATCGTGCCCTCAATCAGTCTTTTCAAAAATCTTCTGTCCAACCTCTCAAGATATGAATACCTGTCAAGGATCTCGCGTGTTGCCGGATGTTTTGATACGGTCTCGTCCGATAACAGCAGGGCTTCATACGCGATGCTTCTGACATCAGTCACGTCTGCTCCTGCCTCCCCTCGCGATAAGTATGAGCCGCAAAAGTGAGAGGATAGATGCCGCCGCGGATGCAACATATGTCATCGCTGCGCTTTTAAGGACCTTCCTGGCTCCGTACATCTCGTCCTGTGCCAGGATACCCATATCCGAAAGTGTGGCAAGTGCCCTTCTGGATGCATCAAATTCAACCGGTAATGTCACTATCTGAAACAGTACACCAAATGAAAACAGTACGACTCCGATAAATACAAGCGGCTCGAAGAAACTGATGATGAGTCCGAGTATCACTATCCACAATCCGAACTTGGAGCCGAAGTTTGCGACCGGCAATATCGCACTTCGAACTTTTAACGGAAAATAATCCTCATTATGCTGCATGGCATGTCCGCATTCATGGGCCGCTACGCTAATAGCCGCTACACTGGTACTGTCATAAACGGTTTCGGAAAGATTAACGACCTTGGTCGCGGGATTAAAATGATCCGTGAGGCTGCCGGCCACACGCTCCACTTTTGCATCATATATGCCCTCCCTGTGAAGTATCGCCTCAGCGACCTGACGCCCGGTCATGCATGAACTTGCCGCGACCTTTGAAAACCTGTTAAATGTGCTCTTGACCATACCCGAGGTGATCAGGCAGAACAACGCCCCTATGATCACCAGGATATACGATCCCGCATATCCTGCCCCGTATCCGTAATTGATCCCGTAATTTAAACCGTAATCCATTTCATTCACCTGCCTTTATTCCATACCGCTGTTAATTCCTAGTTTTGTTCCGGCTTCTATTCTGTTTCCGAGCAGATAATCATGCACGGACATCTCCTTTTTCCCTTCTGACTGTAGCCTGGTGACTTTAAGTGCACCCTCCGCAAAACCTATGGTTATGCTGTCGACTCCGACATCAATGACAGTACCCGGAGTCCCGTTTTGCGGGACAGCACAGCACTCTTTGATCTTGAGAATCCTGTTATCAAGGTACGTATATCCTCCCGGCCAGGGAGTAAATGCACGTATCTTTCTTTCCGCCGCCTGTGCACTATCCGAAAAATCGAGCAGTCCCATCTCCTTTTTCAGCATTCCGGCGTATGAAGCTTTTGATTCATCCTGTGGTGTCGGACTTATATTACCGTTTTCAATATCCGTAAGAGTGTTTACGATAAGTGATGCTCCCGCATTCATAAGCTTATCAAAAAGCGAGCCGCCCGTTTCGTCGGCAGCTATTCCAACCTTTACAGAGCTTATAATATCCCCGGTATCAACACCTTCATTCATCTGCTGTATGGTAACACCCGAAAATTCGCATCCGTCGGCAATAGCCCGCTGGATAGGCGCCGCTCCCCTGTACCGGGGCAGGAGCGATGCGTGTACATTGATACATCCGTATTTCGGTATGTCCAGAATCTCCTTTGAAAGTATCTGTCCGAACGCGGCAACCACAAATATATCCGCCTTAAGAGCCTTCAGTTTATCAGCTTCGCCGGCCGCGCGGATCTTCTCCGGCTGAATGACCGGAATGCCATGTTCTGTTGCATATACCTTGACCGGACACGGCACGGGAGTCTGCTTTCTGCCCTTCGGTCTGTCAGGCTGGGTCACGACCGCAGCGATATGATGACGCCCTGCCTCGTATATGGCTTGCAGTATACCGACCGCAAAATCAGGGGTCCCCATAAAAACGATGTTCATTGTCCCTCCCCGCCTTCTGCGGCCTCTTCCTCGGCTCTGAGTATTTCCGCCAGTTCTTCGTTTGTAAGAAGCGGGCCTTTAACCTTTTCAACATACATCATACCGTCGAGATGTTCTATCTCATGAAGGAGCGCTCTTGCAAGCAGTCCCTCTCCTTCGATCTCATATTCGTTCATATCTTCGTCATATGCCCTTACCCTGACATACTGCGGCCTGGTTACGCTGCCGACCTTGCCCGGTACGCTCAGACATCCCTCATAGTCCGTCTGTTCTCCGCTTGTTTCGATAACCTCGGGATTAATGAGTATTATCGGTTCCTCCTGATAATCCTCTCCCGCATCAATGACGGCTATCCTCTTGAGTATACCGACCTGCGGTGCGGCAAGTCCTACTCCCTCCGCATCATACATCGTGTCAAGAAGATCCCCTATCAGTTCTCTTGTCCTGTCGGTAACTTCACTGACCGGTTTGCATACCTTGAGAAGGCACGGGTCTCCGAGTTCTCTTATCTGTCGAAGTGCCATTATACTTTCTCCTTCCGATATTTTGGATTCATCATAAATCTTTATCAATAACCGCCAAGCGGATCCAGATCGAAACCGATCCTGATGTTCCTGTCCGCCGCTGTATCATAATAAGCTTCCGCCTTATCCTTCACTGTAACAAGCGCCTTGATATCGCGGCTCTTGACATATATCATCTGTCTGTATATATCCTTGATCTTTCTGATCGTTGCCGCTGTAGGTCCGATCACAGAACATATTATACCATCACTGATATTCTGTGCCAATGCAGTGGCAAATCTTATCGCCGCATCCTCATCGGCACTTTCCGTTATTATCGCCAGCATATGGCCTGCGGGCGGGTAGGAAAGAAGGCTTCTGTATCCCATCTCCTCTTCATAGAAAGCTTCATAATCCTGAGTGACGGCTGCCTGTATCGCATAATGATCCGGACGGTAGGTCTGGATAATGACCTCACCGGGATTCCGGTCACGGCCCGCTCTTCCCGCGGCCTGAACAAGCAGCTGAAAGGTTCTTTCTCCCGCTCTGTAATCATTGGCATTTAATGACATGTCCGCCGCAAGTATCCCGACCAGAGTCACATAGGGAAAATCATGTCCCTTTACTATCATCTGTGTACCGATGAGTATATCCGCCTCCCTGTTGGCAAATGTCGACAGTATGGACTCGTAATCACCCTTCTGTTTTGTGGTGTCGGCATCCATCCTGATGGTCACGGCCTGGGGGAATAATGATCTTATCTGTTTCTCAACGGCTTCGGTCCCGACTCCCGATCCCATGGCACCTATCAGTGAGCTCCCGCATTTTGTGCATTTTGTAACATCCCTCTGTTCATATCCGCAGTAATGGCACATAAGTCGCCCGCCCGCATGTCTTGACAGCGAAACATCACAGTGCGGACATTTAACGGCCTCTCCGCACGAACGGCAAGAGACAAATGATGCCAGACCTCTTCTGTTCAAAAACAGCATGACCTGCTCACCCCGGTACAGACGGTCTGATATTGCCTCCCTGAGCCTTCGGGAAAACATACTCCTGTTTCCCTCCTTCAGTTCACTGCGCAGATCGCACACTTCAACCTTCGGAAGAGCCGCTCCCTTTGCTCTCCGGGTCAGTTGGTACAGTTTGTATTCTCCGCGTTTTGCGGCAGCAAATGATTCCACGGACGGAGTTGCACTCCCGAGCACTACCGAAGCGTCATGCAGGCCTGCGAGTTCTATGGCCACTTCCCTGGCATGATATCTGGGCATCTGATCGCTCTTGTATGTCCGCTCATGTTCCTCGTCGATCACGATGAGACCGATGTTGTCAAACGGAGTAAAAAGCGCCGATCTCGGACCTATGACAATATCTATCTCGTGCTTTCTGGCGCGTTCGAACTGATCATATCGCTCACCGTCCGACAGACGCGAATGAAGTGTTGTCACCCTGTCTCCGAACCTGTGATAGAATCTCATAACGGTCTGATAAGTCAGGGATATCTCCGGGATCAGGACTATCACCTGTCTGCCGCAGGAAAGGACCTTTTCGATCATCTCCATGTACACTTCGGTCTTACCGCTCCCGGTGATACCGTGCAGCAGATATGTGCCTCTTTTTTGGGCATCATAATCGGCAGTAAAATCATCGACGATCTTTTTCTGGTCATCTGTCAGTTCTGTTTTTTTTCGCACTCCGCTAGCATTTACCGTATTTCTGTAAAGCCTCCGGCTCCTGACATCTATGATGCCGTTTTCACACAGAGCCCTGAGTGTTGCGGGTGAAATATTAAGCTTTTTTGTTACAAGCCCGTAGTCTATGGAACCTTCCTTTATAAGTTCCGCAAGAAGCCTTGCACGTGCCACATTGTGCTTTTTTTCAAACTCCTCAAGCTTAAGCGCTGCTTCATCCCCGGAAAGCAGCAGACATACATCTCTTTTTTCAATAGCCCTTACCTTCTTTCTGACCGGCAGCGCCGTGGCAAGAGCACGGTTCATCGTGGAGCCGTATCTGTTCCGGATCCAGTAGGCAAGCATCAGAAGTTTCTGCTCGACAAGCATTGCATCATTCTTTACCGAGATGATACTCTTGGTCCTTTCCGGATCAAATCTGACCTTGTCGGAAATGTCCATGACAAAACCTTCGATATGTCTGTTTCCTTTTCCGAAAGGGATGATAACACGGTTCCCGACAGACACTTCGTCTGCAAGCGAATCCGGTATCGCATACTGAAACGTATGATCGAGGTTCTCGCATGATATATCTACTATTATTTCCGCGTATAGCTGTGCCATCTTCCCCTTCTATCTGCATTAAATCGAAAAGCTCCTCCGCGCACGAAGGAGCTTTGGTTCCGTGTGTCAATAAAGTGCCGGGATCATTTCTTATCTTCCATTTCTCCGAACAGATCCCTATACCATGAAAGTGCTTCAACATATGCGTCATATACTGGCGCTTCCTTGATATTATACACTATCATCTGTCTGGAAAGTTCCGACCATGAAGCCATCTCATAGCACTTCATAAAATCAAGTATCATGGCCATATCGCCCTTGCCGTCAACGAGAGCTTCCGTTATCTCCTTGGAAACATTGACCATTGCAAGCGCTTCCTTCATGGGCTTGTCAAGTATGATATCAAGTACCGAGAACAGACCCATCAGGAACAGTTCGGATGAGATCGCCGCCTTCTCAAATGTCGGAGCAAGATTCTCCGCAAACTTCGCACGAAGAAGTGAAAGCCTTGTTATCTCATTAGGCTTATCCGCACACAGCTGATGCGAAACAACCGCGTTGATCCATTTCTTCAGTTCCTTCTGACCGAGCATTGCTGCCGCATGTCTGATCGATGTGATCTCGGAATTGATCGCCATATGATTGACCATACGGAGAAGTTCGATAACAAGTGCCGTATCCCTGCCTATAACGTCTGCAGCCTTGGTCAGTTCAAAATCGGGATTGTTAACGATCTTGAGAAGTTCCAGATAATTGACCTTGAGAGGTGCGACCTTGGTGGAACCTTTGGTGACCGGCAGCCTGTAGAAATCGCCTTCGTACAGTGAGTAGGCTTCGCCTTTTGCCAGGGTCTCATAATCCTCAAGTGAGTCAACATTAACAGCGATAAGCTTCATGTCCGGATACACTTTTTCAAAGAAGTTCTTGGCCGCCGTCATATCAAGCTTCTTGTAATCAAGCATTATATAATCGAGAAGCTTTAATATCGGCCCATACTCCTTGAACTGTTCGATCGCAAGACTCCTGATGGCCAGCTTGTATCCCATGAACTTGAGTTGCTGAAGTCTTTTTATGTACATATCCTCGGCGGGAACACTGTGGTCAAACAGAAGGACCACCTTGTTATGCGGCATAGAGCAGCTCTCTTCTATCGCCGAGAACATTGATATCTTGGATAATTCAACAAACACTTCCTGGTTGTCGGCAAGTGTTCCTGCACCCATACTCTCCACAACCTCAAGCCCCAGTATGGCTCCTGCCCCGTCAAGGGCTCCCGTACCGAGCATGCTCGGGTTGAGCAGATAATTTTGTTTCTGTGCAAAGACCGAGTACGCGCGGACAGCGGTCTTCTCATCAAATAAAGGAATTAAAGTCGCAAGCATTATGTCTCCTCCTTTTTCAATATATTATAATATCATAAATCGAAAGATTATCCTAGTAAGATTTACTCACGCCGTCATTTTTTCTCTGACAAACCTTATGTACGCCGATTTGGTCAGAGGCCTCGAATAGAAAAATCCCTGTATCTCATCCACGCCCATCTGAATGAACGACTGTGCCATTTCCTCAGTCTCGATACCCTCGACCACAACCTTGAGATCCATATTCTTAAGCATCTCGATAAGATTCCTGATGATAACATGATGTCCGCCGCCCTCTTCCATCAGAACAAATGCACGGTCAAGTTTGACAATGTCAAGCGGAAGCGATGCGATCCTCATCAGGTTCGAATAGCCCGTTCCGAAATCATCGAGCGAAAAAGAGAAACCGTGATCAGCAAGTATTGAAATATTTCCGTACAGTTTAGACTGTGAATATGCACTTGCCGTCTCCGTGATCTCGAGATTGATCTTTTGCGGATCTACCCCGTACCTGGTACACAGATCGATTATCTCGTCGGCAAGGTCACTGCGCAGGCACTGCATGGCCGACAGATTGATCTCAATATAATCAACACCGAGCGGTTTGAAATCGTCCGATGCTATAAACTTGACAACTTCCTCGAGAACAAAACTCCCTATGGCATGTATCGCTCCGTTCTTCTCCGCAAGAGGTATGAACAGTGACGGGGATATGTATCCGAATCTCGGATCCCTGAGTCTTACTAGCGCTTCCGCGGATGCAAATCTTTTCTCCCGGATATCATAGATCGGCTGGTAGAATACCGAAAAATAATGATTAGCCAGTGCCCTGTCGATTATGGTGGCCATCTCCCTCTTCATCTCAAATTCCCGTGTTCCGGTGATATGGGATGCGGATACGATCCTGCCGTCAGTCTCGGCAAGGTCTATATCCGATATGAGCATGAACAGGGAATCCATATCCGAAATATCATCCGGACAGCATGCAAGGCACGTGGTAGTTTCAAGTTCAAAATCCGCAACATCCATTCTTACCGCCTGATGTATAGACCGACTCAGTTCATTTGCTATCTCGGAAGCATTTGACAGCTGGCGACCGGACAGTTCTATGGCAAACTTGCCTTCCCCGTTGTAATAACACATGAACTGTGCACGGTATCTGCGAAGAGTACGGAATATCTCATCCGCTACGGGACCCATCATCCTGAGCATCACATCATACCCTACAAGTCTCTGGGCATATTTGTAATTCGTGATATTCATCAGTATGATATCCATCCTCTTGCGGCTTCTGAAGTTGGTCCTCATATCCTCGACAAACACCTTGTATGAATACATTCCGGTCACATAATCGGCCGAATCCTCTACCCTCCTGTAGATAAGAACAAGTACGAGAATACTGACGGATATCGCAAACATTCCGACATGGTGTTCGGGCCATACAAGCATGACCAGCATACCTGCAGAAACGATCACCACCGGTGTAAGAAGTATCAGGAACCTCCTGCGGCTTATAGAGCTCACATACCTGTACAGAAACAGTATCGAAAGAAATATATAGAATACCAGATTTATATTTCCGAGATAATATCCCCAGTGCTTGACAAGTTCCTTGCCGGGGCCTGTTTCAAATACGACAGGGACAAAGAAATTGACAACAATAATGACAATATAGAACACGACCGGAAGTGAACAGGCAACTACCCTGAAACGGAATCCGGATATCTTGTGCCATAACCCCGTATCGGCGATAACATACAGAAGAAAAAGTGGCGGTATCAGTGCCGCAAACAGATAATAGGCGAAGTTGGCATTAAAGAATCTCCATTCCGTCACGGTATCCATGCCTGCAAATCTGACTCTCGTTGCATCACATACAGCCGCGATATTCGTAAACGCGACTATGGCTATCAATATAAGTCCTCTGTATGTCCTGTGCATCCTCCTGCGAAAATAATAAAACACCGTTATCATGAGCAGGATAACTGCACTATAATCATATGCGACTATATCTGTTTGCATGTTACACCTATTCCATCAGAATAAACCTGATAAGTTCCTTTTTATCCAAAGGCCTGCAGAAATGATACCCCTGCATATAATTGCAGTTCATTTCCGACAGTCGCCTTTCCATTTCGTCATCCTCGACACCTACCGCAACGGCATCTATCTCAAGATCTTCTATCATCCGAATACTGCCTTCAAAAACCGCCGGGTTCTCACCCTTCAACCCCTCTCTTACAAAGGATCTGTCAAGTTTTATGCCGGACAGCGGCATACTTGCTATACGCTCCACCTCGAAAATACCGGCTCCGAAATCATCCATATATACCCCGAATCCCACCTGGGATAAGGCATCAATATTGTCATGCATTCTGGAAAAAACTTCCTGATTATCAACGTCGTTTATGTTAAAACAGATGTTCTTGGGCTGTACATTATACTTCTTGACCAGTGACAGAAGAACAGACAGAAGGTCGCCCCACATACACTGGACCGGCGACAGATTTATCTCAATGCTCTCAAGTCCGAGCATCAAAAAATCAGGCATCGTAACAAAAGAACACACCTCTTCGATAACAAATGTCGTTATGGCATGAATCGAATTGATCTTTTCCGCTTCACTGATCAGAAGATCAGGTCTTATATCACCGAAATCAGGATCACTCAGCCGCAGAAATGCTTCGGCTCTGACAAATCTTTTGTCCCTGACCGAATATATCGGCTGATA
>JBGUNV010000224.1:0-9495 GCA_045117595.1 Lachnospiraceae bacterium | reverse complement strand
TTTTTGGGTGCGTTTTTGTTAAAAATTGGACAAAAAACCCCGTCCCCTAGGTCCACCCGGCCTCTAGGTCCGTCTGTTTTTTTTAGCCCTGTGCTTGTCTATGTACAGTTTCTCATCGGCCCGGATCATACAATCACACATGTTATCATCCTTGTCCTTCAATTCGTCGTAACCTATACTGATCTCAAGTTCGTACTGCAGCTGACTGTCCTGCTGCTTTTGTGTTATCGTACGGCGGATAGCTTCCGCTACATATTCCGGAGGCTCGTTTTCATCAGGATCCCTGATGATTACAATAAACTCATCGCCGCCGTACCTGCCGATAAAGGCTGAAGATGCGATGCCTTCGCAGGTCTGCCTGAGCGCATCGGAAACAATGACAAGTGCCCTGTCTCCCTCCGCGTGACCGTAAGTGTCGTTTATCATCTTGAACCTGTCTATATCTATCATCATGATGACGATCCGGGTGTCCGGACTGTATGTGAACTGATCCATGTATCTGTTGATCTGCCTGCGGTTATTAAGGCGGGTAAGGTCATCCACCGAGATCATGGTCTGCATGTTCTGAATATAAAACAGCAGCAGCATCATGGTACATCCGAAGCAGAATGTGGGCGCGTTAAGAATAACCACCTGGATCATCCCGAACGCCATCACGCCCATCGGAATGCTGCCAAGCAGCATGTATTGTACTTTTTCTTCCTTTATTTTCGACCGGTGTGCATTGACCACAGAATAGAAAAGAGCGACACAAAGGTACAGCGAAGGAGGTATGAACATTATGGGATAATAAATAGTACCGTTCAGTTCAAGATTTTCATTGATCCAGAACAGCGGATCTGCCAGATACGCAATGATCATTCCCAGAATGGAGATCATCACGGGGATAAATGACAGAAGCAGTTTCCGCCTGCTGTGAGGGAATGTCATTTTTTCCGAAACACATATGAACACAAACGTCCCGTATCCCATCAGGTTAAGCATTATATGATTTGTAAGGTTAAATAATACGGCAAAAAAACGGATATGCGGAAAAAATCCACTGAGCATCGCTGCCCAGCACGCATCTGAGATAAAATAAAGTATAAATGATATGATGGCCCGTCTGAACCAAAGCTGTTTTTCTTGAACCGTTCCGTGCAGTTTATCATTGATCAGGATCATCGTCAGGATGACAATGCAGACAAAACTCGCTTCGGTGTAGAAGACAAAATAATCGAATCCCATAGTCCTACGCTCTATTCAGGGCATGCCAAGTAAAATCCCTGGAAAAGATCCACCCCCAACTCAACCATATATTCAAACTCTTCCTGCTCCTCGACTCCTTCCGCTACCACAAGGATATCCTTGGAATGGAAGTCAGTCAGCAGGCGTTTCACGTTATTCTGCTTTATCGGATTATGATCTATACCTGATATCAGTTCCCGATCAAGCTTGACTATGTCGGGCTGCATGATATTGATCCTCTCCATATCATTGATCCCGCTTCCGAAATCATCCGCCGCAAGCAGATTATCCATAAACTTGACGGATTCCTTCTTCGCCACCCATGTTTCAAATGAAAAATAGGGATATTCCAGGTTCTCGATGATCATCCTGCCCCGGATACTGTTGCCGAAATATTCGAGGAATACATCCGCTTCATCCTGCCGCAGGTTGTCGTTCGGAAATGAATTGACGGATACCTTTTCTTCATATCCCCGTAATACATATGCCTGCATGGCTCCAAAAAGGGTTGCCACTTCAAGTACATGCAGATTATCAGCCTCCATGTATTCATTTATGAGTTCCATAACGGTTTTTTCGGTCGGACGCATCAGGGCTTCCCATGCGAATACCGTTTTCCCGTCCGGCCTGAAGATCGGCTGGAACACATAATTGATCGACAGATTTCCGAGGGCTTCAAGTATGTCCTTGTCTAAAGGCAAATGATCATAATATATCATAAAACTCCGATCATAATGTATAACTGATTAATTTTAACACACTATCAGGTTTTAATAAAGTGGCCAGTCAAGCGTCAGGATATTCCTGTCATCACTGCGTTCGTATCTGACCGATCCGGCAGACTGATTTATGATGGAAATACCCATGCCGCCGCACTCACGCTAGCAGAAGGAATATCACAGTTATATAAAAAAGCATTACATATAAAATATACACCTTAACCGTATCTACTGTAAAACTGATTATATACATCCGAAGAATGAGATTTAAGTATGGTGGGCCGGAGGTTTCTGTGGGGCCGCCGGAATATTCTGAAACAAAAAACCGGATCGCCTGATCCGGTTTCATGCTTAAGGGAGGTTACAAAATGAAAAAGAGTTTTTTACTATTTTCTTATCTACGTGATATATATCGTCACATATCATTCATTTCGTAACCCTGTTTTTAAATTTTTTTTTCTCTGTTTTTTCTATCTTTTTCCGTCTCCTCCCATTTTGTGATCCGTTCCGAGTTCCGTTTGAGGTTCCGTTCCGAGTTCCGTTTGAGGTTCCGTTTTGCGTTCTTCCTCCCGCCCGATGATTCATTTTCTCCTTTGACCGTACCGGTCGAAGTATCTGAACGCGATAGATATATGTCATTATCCCTGCCTTATCTGCCGACTTATATAGTATAAAAACAGTGTATTCTGTATTTGCATAGGCTTAAGATCTTTTGACATATTAATTCCTATATGGTATATTATTATTCCCTTTTGGAATACCGCATTTTGGGAGGTTTCATTGATGGATAAGGCGACAAAAAGAAAAACGAGAAGAAAGACAGAAAGAAACCCGGACATTGGCATAGAGATAGGCTTCTTTGAGAACGATACAGAGAAAACTACAGATACGGGCGCAGATACAGGCGCAGATCAAAGTGCAGACAGTGCCGCATACATAGGTGCAGAAGAAAGCATAGAGACCGGCACAGAGAAAATAAACAGGGCGAAAAGACCCAAGGAAGGAATCCAGCTCACAATCATCGAGCAGATCGAAGCATTGATGGACGAGTTCGAGGTCAATCAGACTACCCTTGCCCATGATATCGGTATGGGCCAGGCACAGCTCAGTAAATGCCTGAGCCGTAAAGGAAACAATTACATCAGCATTGATACGCTCATAAAGCTCTCCGACTATTTCCGGGTCCCGGTTGACAGCCTGCTCGGCCGCAGTGCCCTCAAGGTTATCTCAAACCCGCAGTCAAACTCAAACATCTGCCGAAATCTCATCAAACTTATAGAGACCGGTACGGTCAATATTATGATCAATGAGATCGAACAGGATACATACCAGCCCGACAGGGATGATTCATCAGACAGACCCATCATATATCGATACGAAAAAAAATCTGTCGCATATAAGATGTTTTATTTTTCAAACTATCGATCCATGCCCGACCTGGATGATATGGAGGAATCGGAAAAAGAGATAGCAGAATCCAAATTGAACATCACGGGATTATATCACCCGAAGGGGATCGAGATCAATGCATTCATAGAATACTATCTCAAGCTCCGGGAGCTTTACAAAAATAACGACCTTCCAAAGGCGTTCTTTGATCAGGCCGTAGAAGATCGTCTGAATCAGATGCGATATTAAATATCTAATGTTATTTATAAAAAATGGACCACTGACCCCGTCCCCATGGTCCATTTAGTCCCGGTCGCTGATCGCGATCCCGTAGTGTCTGGCCATCAGTGCGAGTTCAAGGCGGCTCCGGTAGCCGGATTTCTGGAGCATGTTCGTTATATGCATCTTGACGGTCGACTCGCCCATGGACAGTTTTTCCGCTATCTCCCTGTTGGATGCACCTGTCACAAGTTCCTTCAATACCTCGGTCTCCTTGTCCGTAAATTCCGTACTCATCGTGTTTCCGATCGGGACCTCGACCTGCTCACTAGGATATACGATCTCGCCCGCCATGACCCGGTCCATGATCTCCTGAATCGACTGTTCCTGGATCTCCTTCTGCCAGAAGCCTTCTACTCCGATCTCCCTTGCCTTCTTTTCATATGACAGTTCAGGCATTGAAGTTACTACGATTATCTTTACATCAGGGCTTACGGCCTTGATCTTCCGGGCAGCATCAAGTCCGTTCATACTGCCTGGGATCAGCACGTCCATCAATACAAGATCGGCTGCATTTTTTTCAATATATTTTACCGCCTGCAAGGCTGTGGGAAACGATGCGGCAAGGTTGTAGCCCTCCGCTCGCTTTACCGTATTCTCAAACGTTTCGCGTATCATGCGGAAATCCTCCGCGATCACCACGTTATATGCCATAGTCTTCTCCTTTCGGAAGGGTTATCCTGAGGGCAAAATCCGGTGACTGTTCTATCTCCATCGTGCCGCCGGCGTTTTCCACGTCGCGCCGAAGGTTCTTAAGTCCGCCCGAAGGCTCGATCTCTCCCCGGGGAGGCTCACCGTCATTGGTAAGAACGATGCAGTAACTGTCCCCTTTATCCGATACCGCTATAGTAACCGTTGTTCCGTTCGTATGCTTTAATGTATTGCCAACCTGCGCCGAAACGGCAGCATCCACAACGGGAATAAGCCTTCTCTCACCGGGCAGTTCGCCGATGATGCTGAGCTTTATACCCAGCCTGTCGGCTTCCTTCGAGATAACGTAATACGGCAGTTCCCACTCCTCCGGCTCATCATTTATGAGATGTTTCACATTGTCCTGCCAGAATTCGAGCATCCTCTGCCTGTCCACACTGTCGGGTGAATACAGATACCTCTTGGCCAGGAGGATACTCTGGCCGATATTGTCATGAAGAGCCGTCTTGAGCTTAAGCAGTTCACGGTTCATCGAAACGTATTCAACAGTTCCCATAAGGGCCTTGAGACGGCTGTTAAGGACCTTTGCCATGTCCCGTTTTGCCTCAAGCTCTCCGGTCAGCTTATATTCAGTACTGATCTCAGAGGCGGTCAGTTCATACATGCCCACTCCGTTTACGAGAACCTCTCTTCGCCTGATATTGTATATCCCGTTGTTGCCGGCATTTACTATCGCGTTATTTTCGTCCCTTATGGCATCATCGCCCCCGTAGGAGACCGTCTTTTCCCAGAATGCTTTTGCATCCGTAACAGGTTCACCGAAGATGCTCCGCGACAGCTGCTGCATCGCTTCATTTACCATGATGGGAACTCCGCTCGGCGTATAATAGGCAAGGCCCGTCGGAAGCCGGTCAAACGCTTCCTTGACCGACATTGCTGATATGTTCGTGCGCTGCCACGCAACAATGTCGTACAGCATATATGCTCCGAAGATAAGACAGCCGGCAAATGCTGATATTATCACGGATACCGGGACATCAAACGAATCCAGGTCCTCCTGCTGATACATTACCATTCCCTGGTATAACACGAATGCAACGGCAGCCGCCACGCATGTACATGCAAACTGCAGGTTTTTCCTGCCCGCATCGAGCATCCTGATGATACAGTAGATATAAATGATAAGAACAAGGGTTGCAAATACGAGCAGATATCCTCTTTCAATTTCGGGAAGCGATGTATATGTCATACGTCCGCCTCCTTTTTAGGGGTGCCCTTCTCCGCGCCCTCTGCGGCCTTCTCCACGCCGGTTCCTGCGCCCTTCTCAGCAGCCTTCTCCGCAGTCTTCTCGGAAGTGACAGGGGTCGTAAAGCGGATATAATACGTTTCATCCTCATATTTTACCGACAGACTGCAATCCGCCGCCTTCAGCTCCTTATCCTTCCACGCGGGGGATATGGCCTCGGCCGGCGCATCCATTGATATCATCATCACAAAATCATCTTCGCGGTTAATGCTTACGGAAACGGCATGAAGTCTGAGCCAGACATCCTCGACCGCATCTTCGAACAGCTCGTAAGCCAGGAGCGCGGCCTGGCTGCCAAGATAACACCTGGTATTTTCTTCCAGCAGGCACTGACATCCGTTAAGTTTCAGATAATCAAATGATTCCCGGATGGATGATGCAAGTTCTGCGGATGACAGCGCTCCCACCCCGTCCGTAAGGAGCATCAGATTTCCCATCCTTTTTATATATGCCCCGAGAACCGACGCGTATACTATCTGCCCGCGCAGCCCGTCATCTTCCAAAGTGCTGCCGAGTGCCTGTGAAAGCAGCGAATCGGACCGGACCGCTCTCGTCCGGACGGCTTTTGCAATTCTGTTATACAGCCTGTTTCTCTCCTCAAATGCTATTCGTTCCGAGCGTATCTCGTTTTCCTTGCGGATCAGCTCATTTTCGTCACCGAGTTCCTCCGTTACCTCTTCTATCTCCCGGTTCAGGCTGTTTATAAGCGACAGATCCTCAACCCATGTGACATATCCTCCGGATATCGGTTCCTTCTGCAGGCGATGTTCATCATCGGATGCTTCCTCCTGCCTGTTTCCCGAAACGATCACGGGCCGGTCCTTTTCATCATAGATACGGGCGTTTATGCCCGAATGATCGAACAGATCCCCGTAGCCTGAATTGGCCGGTATCATGCCGACCTGGATCAGGCTCTCAAACGCCAGGATAAACGGGATGCATACGGCCTCATGAAGCTGGAAGAGCTTATAGCCCATTATTTTCGGCGATCCGCCGTTTACAAGATACCAGCCCAGCAGAAAACAGCCTGTCGTCAGGCATATCACGGGCAGGTACCATTTCCTTTTGGCCGCGGATAACGAACATTTTCTATATACCACCAGCAGTACACCCACACTGAGGGCCAGCCTGAACACAATGATCACCCAGTAGAACCATTCGTGTGTGTACTCTTTATCGGGATGAACGGTGATGCGGTATACGAAAGAATGAAAACTGTTGGTCATTGCAATGACGCTAATTACAATGTTCGCGATGATCAGGGACTTTTCCGCAGTGCCGATGAGCTTTTCGTCCCTGACCGGTTCCACATAAAGTGATGCGAGAAAAAAGCACATGGGTATGGTTGTGAGCGGGATAGTATACCCGTACCAGAGGTATTCGTTTATATAAACGTCATCGGGAAAATATGAGAACTTGCACATCCTCAGGAAAAACAGAAACACCATGAACAGGCATGCCGCAAGGATGCGGCGGCGTATCCTGTCATCGACTATCCTTCGTCTGATGCTGACCGCCCATATCAGGATCAGTGTGATATACGAAAATGCAGGGAGATGATGGATCTTTGTTATCGAAACCGGGAGTATACAGGTGACGATCCCTGTTGCAAACAATATCCCGAATATGATCATTATTTTCCTGTTCGAAAAACTTAAACGCTCCATATAACAATCATAAACAAAAAAAGGGGGTATCTCTACCCCCAAATGTCTAAACTTTACATGTACTGTTAGTCGGCCAGGCCCCGGGCGATCTGGCTGAGGCTTTGCGCCATGGCGCTCAGTTCCTCGATACTTGCATTGATCTCCTCCATGGCTGCGCCCTGTGAAGCAATGTTTTCATTTATGCCGACGGTCTTTTCAACCATGTCGTTTATGGTATCCGACATATGGCTCAGGGTCTTTGCGATCTCCTCACTCGTATTTGTGGAAGTGATCGCCAGTCTTCCGACCTCCTCAGCAACAACAGCGAATCCCCTGCCGGCATCTCCGGCTCTTGCAGCCTCTATGGATGCGTTCAGCGACAGAAGGTTGGTCTGTGAAGCTATGTCCTGGATAATATCGATTATCTTGAGGGATGCATCAACAGATTCATTTATAATGTCTGTTGACTTAACGATCTCGCTCTGTTTATCGGCTACTCCAGTCATATCCTTCGTAGCCTGGTCAACGGTCTGGGTCATCTCCGAAAGAGCCTGCGTGAGGTTATTTACGCTCTCACTCATCTCCTGTTCGATCTCCCTGGCCTTCTTGGAGTCGGTAATGTCGAGTATCGAACCTGCGACAACTATCGGAGTTCCGTCACTCTCCCTTACTGTTGTACCAACGGCCTTAAACCATCTGTAAGTGCCGTCCTTGCGCCTCAACCTGTATTCGATGTCAAACGGTGTTCTGCCGGAATAATCACTGACATGATCATTGAAAGCATTCAATGCCGCCTGCTTGTCTTCAGGATGAAGGCTGTCGCTCCATGAATTAAGCACGTTCGGGAAATCATTCTCGTCCTTGTATCCGAGAAGGCGTCTGAACTGCTGGCTCCACCAGAAGGGATTGTTCGGGTTGGAGGCATCTCTTCCGATAACGTTCATGCTCCAGCTGCCCTCGGACAACGTCTGGTCGATGGCATCGTGGCGCTGTGTTTCGATCTCCAGCTTCTTCGACTGCTCCATCTGCTCTGTTATATCAACGAAGATCCCTATGAATATCTCGGGTACTCCCTTGGAATTCCTTGAAAGGTTACCGGCCGCACGGAACCATCTGTATTCCCCCGACTTGGTCTTTAACCGGTAATTTACATCGTATTTCTTGGTATTGGTCTTATCGGACAGTGTTCCTCCGAACTCTGACAGGACCATATCCTTGTCTTCGGGATGAAGCTTGCCCGTCCACGCTTCGAGTGTGTTCGGAAAATCCGACGTGTTCTTGTATCCTATCATTTTGCGGAACTCGTCGCTCCAGTCCACTCTGTTGATCTCACCGCGGTCGTCAAAATACATCGTCCACATACCCGAATGTATTATTTCATTGACCATGTTAAGCTTTGCGGTTTCATTGTCAGCGTATTCCTTCAGTTTTACTGCCGTATCGTTTATCCGGCGTATCACTTCCCTGTCGTTTTCAGAAGCGACCTGCTTATCACTTATCAGGTTTCCTCCCTTCAGAACATTGTCTACGCTGGCACTTTCCAAGGCTGCAAGCAGAGGAGAATTGTTTGTTTCTTTTTTGAACAACATAGCACCCATCCTTTGTGTAATAGACTGAACAACAGAATGAAAAACAGTTGCAACCTATTTTACTACACAAGTATGGCCTGATACAAGCCCTCAATCCCACCAGTAGCTTCCGTAATATGTCGTTATCCTGTTATTTTCAAGACCGACCTCAAATATGCCTGTAAGAGCCGGGCCGTACAACATATACTGATCGATATCATCATGCATAAGATTGTAATTCCTGACTATCCATTCGCGCGGCCTGTCACCCTTTTTACTGTTTCCGAAGAACTGAAGATCCGCAGTTTTATCAAATACCGTCTCATCCGTCACAAGAAGATCAGCCTTAACTCCTTCCGCATAGTTGGGATATGGTATCGACAGCGTTACATCGCGAAGCATCAGTCCATCCTTCAGCATGCTGATCTTTTCTCCGTCATACATGGTATACCAGTATCTGTCCCCTTTGTATGATCCGGCCTTCTTCACATATGCATCCTTAAATCCGGCTGCCTTAAGTTCGGAAAGGTCCTTTTTGGCATCACTTTCCGTCGTGTACAGCCCGGTAGTCAGTACATAATACGGTTTGGGATTGAGTCCGGAAAAATCAGGTGTATATACTATCTCGCTTTCAGTAAAGCCGGCCTTCTCAAGCTTGTCCACGGCAGCTGTCAGCCCTTCGGGTGTTTTGGCCGATGATACAAATACCC
>JBGUNV010000223.1:0-4615 GCA_045117595.1 Lachnospiraceae bacterium | reverse complement strand
CTTGAACGCTGGGTTCGGGAGAAGTACCCGGATGCCTTGATCATACGTTTACCCGGACTCTTCGGAAAGAATATAAAGAAGAATTTTATTTATGACTATATAAATATTATCCCTTTCATGTTGAAAGAAGAGAAGTTTCGGGAATTAGCACAGCAGGATCCTGAACTTGAGAAGTATTACTGTCTTCAGGACAATGGATTCTACAGAGTAAGTGTTTCTGACGCTGACAGAGAAATGCTGAAAAATAAATTCAGAGCCTTAGGCTTCTCAGCACTCAACTTTACTGACAGCAGAAGCAAGTACCAGTTTTATAATCTGGAGAGACTGTGGAGTGACATTCAGATTGCGCTCTCTAACGGAGTAAAACTCTGGCATCCCGCAACAGAACCTGTATCAGCAGGGGAGGTATATAAGTACCTTACCGGAAAGGAGTTCATTAATGAGCTCGGCGGTATACCTGCGGATTATGATTATCGCACGATATATGACGACCTTTTTGGCGGAAAAGGCGGATACATTTGCGGCAAGGAGACCGTTATGGAAGATATAAAGAAATTCGTGGAGGAAAGATGACATGGCTAAGAAGCGCATTGGGATTATTGCTGGTTTGATATTAATGGGAATATTCCTTCTTGCGATGGGTCCTTTCGATGTTTTTACGCATGGTTTTTATCCGAACGAAATTGATGTCGCACAAATAGCTGATGCTGATAAACTGGGGCAGATCAAAGTAAATGCGCAGGACAGCGTTATTGTCTTTTCACCGCAAGAAAAGCATTTTGCGGGCGTGGAGTTGTTTTTAGTGAATCAAAATCCTGATAATGGCGGGATCATGACGATGCTGATAAATGACTCCAAGGGCAGACTGATCGACGAAGTTGAAATTGAACTGAGTAAAGTTAAGGATTCATCCTGGTATAAGACATATGTAAATGCGGATTTAAAAAAAGGAGAGCAGTATACCGCGAGATTCACAGTTTCCGGAACGGATACGCCTTCTTTTTTGCTTGTAAATGAAGATTATCTCGGCAGCGAGACGATCAGCGGAAATATCCTGATAAGTTATGCTTATGCGCACTCTACCTTTTCATTACAGGAAAAGGTACTGCTCTTCATGCTGCTCATTTCTCTTTTTGGAGTTATCCTGTACTTTTTGTCATCGAGTGATGCTTATAGAAGAATTTCAAAATATGTACTTTTGTTTTCGATTCTCACAGTGGGGATGGCCTGGAATTTTACGTTTAACTCCTTTGATAACCAGAATAAAGATTTCTCTGATTTTCAGGCAGTAAGTGAGGTGCTGGTGACCGGTCCTATTCTTGCCGAACGTGACGGAGACTATTTCAGCTGGGAGTCGGATCGGGGATATGGGTTAGGCCGCTATTATGATCTGAAAGGAATTTGGGAGAACTATGGGCTGAGCTATACAACAGATGATAACTGGCTCAGCGGATACAGCAGAACGGATCCGGCAATAATGGTTGATTCGAATGCGATATCAGAAAGAATTGCAGTGGAGGGCAACTTTATTCGGTTTAGTAACGGAGAAGAGTATCAAATAACGAAGATAGAAGATGATGGATCAAATATAGTTATCAGGCTGAATGCAGACAGACCATTATCTGAAGCAAGAAACGGAAGTATTGACAAGTCTGATTTTTTTGATGCCGATCATAACCCTTTGGCGAAAACCCTTATCAGCGGATATTACAGTCAGTATGGATTACAGGGAAAGATCTTTAAACATATGGCCCGCCATATGTCAGAAGAGGAAGCTATACCGAACCTGAACCTGATATGCGCACTGGCTACGGCAGCAGTATTTGTATTAATTGTATTTCTTCTTGCTGCTAAGTATAATTCGCTGTTTGCCGGATGTTTTTATATCACGCTTGCACTGTCTCCGTGGGTTGTGAATTTTGCCCGTAATCTATATTGGGTCGAGTTTACGTGGTTTATACCTATGGCAGTAGGCCTGATCTGTTCTATGAAAGCGCAGTCCGTGAAATGGAGGATCGGGTGTTATGCCGCAGCCTTTATTTCAATCACTGTTAAGTGCCTGTGCGGATATGAATATATATCTACGGTGATGATGGGGCTGATCGCTTTTATGGTCATTGACTTCCTTCTGGCTGTTGTAAGAAAAGATTTTCAAACAGCCAAACTGTTTTTCAAAGCGATCTTCATTTTAGGAGTTGCAGCGCTTGCAGGCTTTATGGTCGCTATCCTCATTCACGCAACTTTAAGGGGTGAAGGAAACTTACTTGCAGGAATAAAATCAATTATTGTCAAAGACGTTCTGCGAAGGACGTATGGCGCCGATCTCAATAACTATGCTCCTAAGTATTGGGCTTCTATTAATGCCTCTGTCTGGGAAACGTATTGTAAGTATTTCCATTTTTCGACAGAGATCATCACAGGTGTTGCGGGCAATTTATTCCCGGTATTATGTATTATCCCGCTGGCAGTTTTTGTGTATGAGTTTAGTAAGGGCAAATGTGATTATCAGAGTATTTTTATGTATTTGTACTTCTTCCTGACAGCACAATCATGGTTTTGCCTTGCAAAATCACACTCATACATCCATACACACATGAATTACGTGATGTGGTATTTTGGCTTTATACAGACTTGCCTATACGTGATAATAAGCAGGATAGTGAACGCGGTCAGAACAGACAGAGGAAAGATACAGGAAAAAGGATAAGTAAAAATGAAGCTGTCGATCTCTAATATTGGCTGGGCAAAAGAAAACGATCCGGCGATTTATGAAAGAATGAGAGAATTGGGGTATGAGGGGCTGGAAATAGCCCCTACCCGTATTTTTCCGGAGCAGCCATATGACAGGCTTGAAGAGGCAGGTGCCTGGGCGGAAAGACTTAAGGCGGAAGACGGATTTGCGGTACCTTCTATGCAGTCTATATGGTACGGAAGAAGTGAAAAGCTTTTTGGAACAGACGAGGAGCGGGCAGCTCTGGCGGAGTACACAAAAAAGGCGATTGATTTTGCGGAAACTATCGGGTGCCGGAATCTCGTTTTCGGATGCCCCAGAAACAGAAACATGCCCGAAGGAGCAGATGCTAATATAGCAATTGAATTCTTCAGGAAAATGGGGGAGTATGCTGCCAAACATAATACTGTGATCGGGATGGAGGCAAATCCGCCGATATACAACACAAATTATGTCAACGATACGAAGGCTGCTCTTGATCTTATAGAAAAGGTTGGGTCAAAAGGGTTTAAGCTGAATCTCGATGTCGGAACAATGATCGCGAATAAAGAAGATGTCTCTGTTTTGGCAGGAAGAGAGCATCTGATAAACCATGTTCATATCAGTGAACCCGGGCTCAAACCTATTGAGCAGCGCGGGCTTCACAATGCTTTATCTGAACTCCTAAATGACTTTGGCTATAACGGCTTTGTGTCTATTGAAGTCGGAAAGCAGGAAAACGCGGCCGGGCTGGATAAAATGATGAGATATACAAAGGAAATATTCGGATGAATTCGGACATAAACAGTTTGGGAAAACCGAATAGCAGTGGTTCAACGGGTGTCCGCGGAAGGCGGGACCTGATAGCAATATGCGTTTTTGCAGTTGTGCTTGTTGTTTTTTTGACGGTTTTCCGTTACAGATCAGGAGATATAGAGTATTGGGATTCTGATGCAACCTGGCATACGTTATTGACGGTAAGATGCTACGATGAGGCCCCGATTTCCCAGCATTTGTTTTTACCTATCGTGACGATGGGAGGGGAAGAAAACAAATGGATTAGCTGGGGATCTACGATTCCTGATTCACAAGGAAATTATTACTATACATCTTTCTCACCGATCGGATTCTTTCTTCCATGGCTGTTTATGAAGATATTTAACCTTCCATTGGCTGAAAAGAGTTTGTATTTATTCAACAATATACTATTTGCTATTTCAGCAGTACTGATCGTAATGCTGATCGGTGCTGTTTATGAGAACAACAAAGACAGAAATATACTGATGATAATAAGTGCGATAGCTTATGTCTGTACGCCGGAATTATTACATGGTATGGGCATAGTTTATTGGCATCAATCCATTATGCAGGTCACCCTGTTGGCACAGATCTATTCCTTTTATTTATATGAGATTAAAGGAAAAGCAGGATTTAAGTGGATCTTTTATGTTCTTGCCTTGTGTAATCCTTATATTGAATGGACGGGATATGTAGCCAATATAGGGTTTGCATTGACCGAGATAATGCTGAACTGGAAGAAATCCAAAAGTACAGGGTTGAAAAAGGCATTGTTATTGGGGTGTATAACCACAGCTTCATTTGGGATTTTTTGCGGCCATTATTTACTTCGTACTAACGCGTCGGATTTTTTTAAAGCATTAATGGACCGCTTTATGGCCAGAAATACACTGTCAGAAACAGAGGTACTGGTTACGGATGTGCTGGGCAGCTATTTTGAGTCTTTTATATACCTGTGGCTGCTGCTGTTTTGCGTTATAGTCTGGATATTTATAAAAAATGGCAGTCTGAAAATAGGGAACGGCATTATCCTGTTTGTGACAGCGTTTCCGGTTATAGAAAACATTATTATGAAGCAGCATGCAGTGGCCTATTCATATGACAAAA
>JBGUNV010000222.1:0-2156 GCA_045117595.1 Lachnospiraceae bacterium | reverse complement strand
AACCATACAGGATGCATTCTGCTAGACCTAAATCCAAGTAATCAGGATCCTCGAAAAACACTTTCGGTATCTTCAAGAATCGGAATTGTTCACTTTCTGCACCAGAATAGTAATCGTAATCGAACTTTGGCATTTTACACACCTCCATGCGTCTTACGGTAATCTGCAAGGAGTCTTACGATCAGACTCTCAATTTCTGCATCGCTTGCCTCAGCGGGGAAATACTGCATGATCACTTCATGTTTAATGACCACATTTCTTTCCTTAATACTGGCTACCGCCAACAAAGCGTGAAGCGCTTCCTTTGTGCAGCGTTTTTCCTGTGAGAGCTTCTTTATCTGCTGTGCCTGTGAAAGAGACGGAACAACATTATCCTCTTCCATGACTTCCATAAGAAGAAACTGCTCACTCGGAGTGATATATGATAACTCAACTGCCGGGTTGAACTTTATCTTCTTGTTATCAACCATTTCCAACAGCTGCGGCAGAAGCTCTGTGAGACGGATATACCGCTGAATAGTTCTTGCACTATCACTGTTACCCTCGCTGAGTTGATTCACGCTCCATAAATTCTCGCCAACTTGGCGAGAATTATTTGATTCAGGTCTTCCCGCTTTATTCTGTCTTTTGATTGCATCAAGCTTCATCTTGTAAGCAAACGCCTTCTCACTCGGCAGAATCTCTTCCCTCTGGAGGTTAGCGTCCACCATTGCGATCACGGCTTCATCATCTGTCAGGTCCCTTATGATAACAGGAACCGTCTCCAGTCCGACTATCTCAGCCGCATGTTTACGCCTGTGACCGGATATCACTTCATAGCCGCCTTCAGGTCTGTTACGAACCATGATCGGTACGAGGATACCGTTCTCACGGACGCTTTCAACTGTCTGAGCCATCTTTTCATCATCCAAGACCTTAAACGGATGATTCTGAAATGGGAAAAGCTCTCTGATCGGAACATCAAGCACCTGTCCGGTCTGTTCCTGATCAATACCAAAAAGAGAATCCAGTCCTTTTAGCTGTACCCTGTCCGGAAGTGATTTCTTAGCAGCCATACGCCAGCACCTCCTTTGTCAGTTCTTCAAAAGCTCTTGCGACCTTGCACTTAGGATCATGCTTATATATGCTGTGTCCGTATGCAGTACATTCCTTTGCCCTTACGGACTCCGGTATCATCACATCAAATACCTTTATCTGACTGCCATAGGCTTCACGGAGCTTTTCTATGATATCTTTCTCATGGTTGGTACGGGTATTTACCTTATTGATAACGATGCCCTCAACCTCCAACTTACGATTGAGTTTTCTCTTGGTAGAGCCTATCGACGCAAGTAGCTGTTGAAGACCAGCCATCGAAAGATAAGATGCTTCAACCGGAATGATTACAGAATCCGCAGTTGTCAGCACATTGATTGTCACAAGATTAAGGCTGGGAGAACAGTCGATTAAGATATAATCGTATTCGTCCCTGACGCTTGATACAAAAGCATCCAGCAGATGCTCTCTGCTGAGAGCGTTCATTATCATGTAGTCCATACCGGCAAGCTTTATATTGCACGGCATGAGATCCACGCCTTCATCGTTATGGAGAATATACTCCGCAGGATCTATCGGATCCTCATTTATCTCACGCTCTATGAAAGAAGCAAGAGTGTTCTCCAGTTCATCCGCATTATCTATACCGAGACTGGATGTTAAATTTCCCTGGGGATCAGCATCAATGACCAATACCTTTTTGTCATTCATGGCAAGACCAACGCTCAAATTGCTTGCCAACGCTGTCTTCCCGACTCCCCCTTTTTGATTAGCTACTGCGATTACTTTAGCCATAACCGTTCCTCCTGTTCCGTATTATCTGTTGCCCTGCCTTTTGCGGGCTTCTATTTTTGTTCTTTTGTCCACATCCGAGAATACTCGGAAGATCTTGTTGGTACCCTTATTCTTTAAGGGCTTGGATTGGCTTGTGATCTGGTACACCTTGTCTTTTTCCATGTGTTCCAAATAATCTTTCAGCTCGTAGGTCGGTCCCGAAACTCTTACTTTTAACATACTCGTTCATTCCTCCTCTGATTGGGTATAATCTCTGTCTCATTTCGGGAACGGTTATTCTCATAATCGCTCTGCCTGCACCTATCGCTGTACTTGTTTTCATGGCA
>JBGUNV010000221.1:0-8880 GCA_045117595.1 Lachnospiraceae bacterium | reverse complement strand
TAAAGGGACAGATGTCCTGAAGGATTGGCTGAATGTGGAGCAGGCCACAAACGATATGAAATACGAAACTCTGTTGAAGCTGTATTTTGGCGGAGCGCAGGACAAAGATGCTGCCCTTAATAATATAGGATGGTTTGAGGAACAGGTGAAAGAAGATCTGGCTGTTTTGCGGACATATAAGGAAAACCTGGAAAAGGTGCTGGATCAGAAGGATCATGTTTATTACTATCTGACGGTCACCTTTGGGATAGATACATATGAGGCCTATCTGAAGTGGTGCGGGAGAGCGAAAAAGACACTTGGAGAATTAAACGGATCAGTGTGATGGTTCTGTGACGCAGGAAATGGTATAACAGAATCAGAAAAGGGTACAGGACGTACCCCAGGAAGGAGGATAAAAAGATGACAATGTTAATGGAAAAAGAACTGAATATGGTAGCAGGCGGCAATATTATTGAAACAAGTACTGACAGTTGTTTGCTTTGCGCGGCCGGATACATGAGTGATATGTATACGGAAGGTGATCTGCTGTTCAACTGGGTGGAAGATTCCGCAGAGGTTGACGGAGGCTGGAGAAGAGCCGGCATCACCTGTGTATCCAACTTTGCTTCATTCAATGAATATTACAAAGACGGCAAACAGATATCCCGCGGCGAGGCAATAAAAATGCTCTGATAAAGACGCTGAAAGTGCGAGTTCCCGGTTTTGTTGCAGTAGAATTGACTATATGCCATTGTTAGTAATACAATAAGTGAACAGAATGCTCATGATCTGATTCATAGAGGCTTCAACCCCTGTATTTACAAGGACTGGGGCCTCTTCTGTGTTGTGCTTGCCGAATGGAAAGATCATATCGGAGTAAAATCAAAACATTATCATTCCGAATGAAAGAGAGGAGATCCGATTGAAGATTCAATGCGATTTTTGTGGAAATACATATGAAGATTATCTGGAAAAGTGCCCATCGTGCGGTGCACCCAATCCTTCTCACCATGACGGTGATAAACAGCCCCGCACCATAGGAGAACTGAAAAAATGGTACGAAGACAGGAAGCTTCCCCCTCCCGAGACCACGAGGTTTTTTATCGGAGTTGATTATAAAGAGCCAAGGGCTTTTGGTATATATAAAAATGACAATAATGAGTTTGTCGTATACAAAAACAAAGCCGACGGCAGCCGTGCGATCAGGTATCAGGGAAAGGATGAGACCTATGCGGTCGATGAGATTTTTCAAAAACTCAAGGACGAAATAGTCCATCAGAAAGCAAGAAACAGTTCCCGGGGAAGACAGACAAAGACGGACAGCAGGCTGAAGCAGATCAGATCCATTATTTACATGATCGCTGTTTTGGCATTTACTGCCATCTTTGTTTTCGAAAGTGTTTCCGGCAAACGCCACAACGGTTACTACAATTATGGAGATGTAGTATATTATAACGACGCCGGTAACTGGTATTATTTTGATGATGATGACGATGACTGGTATACTGCTTCAACGCCTGCACAGTATGATCCTGATAACACCGATCCGTATTTTATGGGAAGGTCATATGAAGATGTGGATTGGGAATCAGCAGATCAGGACTTTACCGATAATTCTGACGAAAGTTTTGGAGCAGTTCCGGATGTAACAGACAGTTCGGCATACCGGGATGATTATTCATCCGATTCCGATTCGGATTCGGATTATGACTGGGATTCCGGTTCGGATTCATGGGATTCCGACGACTCGGATTGGGACAGTGACTGGTAATACTTCATTGATCCCGGTTGCATTTTGAAGGTGGTGTGAATTATGGAACTTAAGAAAATCCCCTACAGACTGACTGTTTGTAAAGTGGCAGATATTTCCGCGGTAGATATAAATGCAGATTTTTATTTCATCGGGAAGACTGACGAGGAAACATCCCTTGTCTGCAGGACAGAGGATACTCCGCCACTTACGATAGAACGGGACGATGGATGGAGAGGATTTCGTATCCGGGGAATGCTTGATTTTTCACTGATCGGCATTTTGTCAAAACTATCCGGAATACTTGCAGAACATAAAATTGGTATTTTTGCTGTATCCACATATAATACAGATTACATTCTGGTAAAAGAAGAGAACTTTGAGAGCGCATTAAGTATTTTGAGTGCTGAGGGGTATTCGGTCATCTGATCCCTATTTACGGGATAAAGCGATTTGTACTCTACTATGTTTTACTGCAATCGTGACGGCTTGTTTTCGATCGATCCGGTAAAGGGAATTGATGACAGGGAAAACGGATATGCTGTTTACCCGGAAACAATCCTGACGAAAAATGATATCTGGAAGAATGACACGGATCGTATCACGGATGTGACGATCCGTTTCTTTCCGCCTTCATGGATCTTTGTTACTTTCAGATTGCCGGTGGGCAATACTGTATGAAAGGACGAAGAGAACATGAAGAAAAAAAGAAATCTGCTGACAGGGGTGGGGTTGATCACCTCCTTTGCCCTGTGGACTGTTTTGGTCCGATGTGTTGATGTCAGGGCTGCAGGGCAGAAGGGAACGAAGATCGGGTTTGCCGGATTTAATTTATGGTTTCATCAGATGACCGGTGTACATATGATGATCTATACGATCACGGATTGGCTGGGGCTTGTCCCCATATTTATATGCCTGTGCTTCGGAGTAATGGGACTGGTACAGTTGATAAAAAGACGAAGCCTGCGGAGGGTTGATACTGATATTATACTGTTGGGTGTTTATTATGTGCTGGTCATAACATGCTACCTGCTGTTTGAGATGATACCGATCAATTACAGGCCTGTACTGATAGAGGGAAGGCTGGAAGCATCCTATCCGTCATCGACGACATTACTGGTGCTCTCCGTGATGCCTACACTGATGTTTCAGGCAAACAGGAGAACGGAGAAATCTTTGATCAGAAAAACAGCCGCATTGTTCGCGATCTCCTTTTCGGTATTTATGGTTATCGGAAGGCTGATCTCAGGAGTACACTGGATAACAGATATAATAGGTTCTGTACTGTTAAGTTCGGGCCTTTATATGATGTACAGATCTGTTGTAGCATATACGGATAAGGCGAAGAAAGCCGACGGGAGCAAAGATGGAATTTAATGAAAAACTGCAGGAACTGCGGAAAGCAAGATCACTTACACAGGAAGAACTGGCGGAAGCCCTGTTTGTTTCAAGAACGGCGATCTCAAAATGGGAACAGGGCCGCGGCTATCCGAGTCTTGATTCACTGAAGGAGATATCGAGATTCTTTTCCGTTTCGATCGATGATCTGATCTGCTCGGAAGAGATCATTTCAGCGGCAGAAGATGAGAAGAAAGACTGCATGGATAAATACATATACATGATCTGCAATATGCTGGATATCTTTTTGGCATTGTTGCTGTTCCTTCCTGTATTCGGAAACGGAACAGATAATCCGGCTTCGGTAGCGCTGTTCGAGATCACGGGATCAAATCCGTGGATCAGAACAGTATTTGCCGTGATGGTCGGGTTGACGGTTCTGAACGGTATCTGCGGTGTTATCATCGGCCGTTTTGATAATCCGGCGTGGAACCGTCGCGGACTTGTTGCGGGGATGGTGCTCTCCATAACATGTGCGGCGGTATTTGTTCTTACAAGACAGCCTTATGCAGGCATCATCTGTCTGGCCGTTCCGGTTGTGAAGGGACTGCTGATCGGAAAAGGAAAGAGTTTATTATGGAGGAAATGATATGAATACAAACGATTATACGATACGACTGGAAAAAGAAGAGGATCACAGGACTGTTGAAAACCTTGTAAGAGAATCATTCTGGAACGTTTATAAACCGGGTTGCGCCGAGCATTATGTGATACATGTGCTTCGCGATGATCCCGCATTTATCAGGGAACTGGATTTTGTAATGGAAAAGGACGGACGTCTTATCGGGCAGAATATGTTCATGAAAACGATCATCGAAGCGGATGACGGCAGAACGATACCCGTACTTACAATGGGACCGATCGGGATCATTCCCGATCTGAAACGTAAAGGTTACGGAAAGGCCATACTTGATCATTCACTGGAAAAAGCAGCCGCAATGGGCTTCGGGGCTGTATTGTTTGAAGGAAACATTGACTTCTACGGCAAGAGCGGTTTTGACTATGCGGAAAAGTTCGGCATCAGGTATCATGACCTGCCGGAGGGTGCGGATTCATCTTTCTTTTTGTGTAAGGAGCTGATCCCGGGGTATCTTGATGATGTAACCGGAGTATATCAGACACCACAGGGGTACTATGTGAAGGATGAGGATGTGGATGAATTTGACAAAAGTTTTCCTCCCAAAGAAAAGCAAAAGCTGGCGGGACAGATATTCTGACATTTTGGACCAGGGGGACGGGGTCAGTGGTCCATTCCTGTAGAAGAAGACTGTGAGATCCGAATCCTGCCGTGTAATGGGTATGAAGAGCTGCTCAATGGAGAAAAATGATCTTTAGATGGGAAATATCGGCCGGAGAATGGTAAGTGACCTGTGATATATCAGAAAACATATGTTATAATATGATTTATTCTGATACGTATATATCTCGACTTATGAGGTTTGAGCATGAAAAAGGCTTATATTATCGTTGTCAACATGATCATCATGGCCACCATATTGATCTTCGTTGTCCTATACTCAAGATATGAAAACAGGCTTTCTTACGAGAGACAGATAGAGCATTTTGAAAACACTACGGTCACCATGGAACAGGTGACAGAGAATTATCTGGAAGGCGAGCAGAGGATTTGCGACGTATGGGCCAAGTATATCAACAGCACAACAATGACCATGGAGGAGGCAACAGAGTATATCCGCACATCACATGTGCTTGAGAATACTTCGGCTCATCTGATAGCCACAGATACACTTACGGGTCTGTCTACGCGTCCGAAACAGGGCACGGCTGACGATTATGATGTTTCCTATGATCGGGTAGCTCTGCTGGATAATGTGGACTGGATCGATGAGCTCGGACAGTCGATCAACATAACCCGTGCCTACACCAATCCGATGAACGGTGAGCAATCCCTTGCTTTCTGCAATCATATTACGCTTTACGATCCGGAAGGCGGATCATCTTTTGGGGCGGTCCTTCTGCGTGTGATCCCTATCTCGGCGCTGGAACAGAAATGGGTCTTCCCGCAAATGGAGTTTGTTAACGCCGAACTGTCAATGATCGATGCCAACGGTGATTATATCCTCAAAGGATACGGTTTTAAGAATTCCAGTTTTTTTGAATTTTACAAGTCATACAATCAGACGGATCCCGAATCGTCGGACAGATTATTCGATCAGATCACATCATCGACAGGGTCCATCCCGATGATTAACTCACACGGACAGGAATGCATCCTTGCCTATACCCCCATAACCGCTACTGTCGGCTGGACATTACTGGGCCTCGTCCCGGCGAAGGATCTCAATGTGGGTACCGAAAACTGGCTGCTGTTTGGAGTCGTTTTTATCGGATTACTGATACTGTTCCTATGCGATCTGTTCTATATGCGCACGTTAAACAGGCGCCTTCAGATCTCCGCAATGGAAGCGGAGGAAGCCAACAGGGCAAAAACGGATTTTCTTTCTACAATGTCCCATGACATCCGTACTCCCATGAATGCTATCATAGGCCTTACGGCCATTACCGAGAAGAATCTCGGAGATTCGGATCTGGTGGCGGAAAACCTTCGGAAGATCAGTCTTGCCAGCAATCATCTGCTGACCCTGATCAACGATATACTGGATATATCGAAGGTGGAAAGCGGAAAACTGAAACTGAGTCCCATGACCTTCTCCATTGTGGAAACGGTTGAGAACCTTGTTAACATTTCCCAGCCCATGATCAAGGAAAAAAATATTGAATTCAGTTTCAACATCGGTCAGATGGAGAAGGAATACTTATATACAGACCAGCTTCGTCTGAACCAGATATATATCAACATACTTTCCAATGCCATCAAATATACGGAACCCGGCGGACGCGTCAGTGTAGATATGCGCGAGGAGGCAAGCAGCGTGCCCGGCTGCATACGGCTGGTCTATGTTGTGACCGATTCGGGTATAGGAATGAGTCCGGAATTCATGGCGTCCATGTATCAGCCGTTCTCACGCCAGATAGACAGCCGTGTTAACAGCATACAGGGGACAGGCCTGGGACTTGCCATTACGAAGCAGATGGTTGAACTGCTCGGAGGAACCATAGATTGTCAAAGTGAGCAGGGCAAGGGTACAACCTTCACTATCCTGCTGGATATCCCCATAGCCGACAGACAGCGGGAAGACATGAAACTTGATCCCATTGACGTTCTGATCGTTGATGACGATGATATCATGCTTCAGACCGCTGGCCAAAACCTCGAGGCACTTGGCGCATCGGCACATCTGGCACGAAGCGGCAGGGAAGCACTTGAGATGATCGAACAAAAGCATAGTTTGGGGCAGGATTACGATGTTGTCATTGTTGACTGGAGAATGCCTGAAATGGATGGACCCGAGACAATAAAACAGATCCGCTCAACAACAGATACCGGTATTCCGATCTTGCTTATCTCATCATATGACTGGTCGGATATCGAGGATAAGGCCAAGGAAGCCGGTGCGAACGGATTTGTCAGCAAACCGCTTTTCCGGTCAACGCTCTATGATAAGATCAACAGTCTTATCGGGAAAGCTACCGTGTCCCATGAGCCGGAGGATGATTATTCCGATCTGCAGGGTATGCACATACTTGTAGCTGAGGATAATGATATCAACTGGGAGATCATATCCTATATGCTCAGTACATTTGGTATCGTCAGCGACCGTGCCGAGAACGGGCAGGTTTGTGTGGATATGGTGAGCTCGGCCGCCGAGGACAGTTATGACCTGATATTCATGGATGTGCAGATGCCGAAGATGAATGGCCTTGATGCAACCAGAGCGATCAGAAAACTTGAGAATCCGCGGATATCATCCATACCTATTGTTGCAATGACGGCAGACGCTTTTTCCGAAAACGTTACGGAATGCCTGAATGCAGGGATGAACGGGCATATAGCGAAGCCTATAGATGTGAAATTAGTTGTAAAGGAGATACGAAGGATCAAGGAGGAAAGAAGAAGATCATGAAAAAGATGTTATGTGTTTTTTTGGCGGTTCTAATGATATCGTCTCTTACGGCATGTTCTGTAAGTGTACAGGAAGCACCGAAGGAAGAGGGGTTCAGACCGTCTCTGGATACTTCTGCAGACGGACACATCCGCGTCGCCGGCGGCTACGACACTTTTGAAGCGCTTGAAGCTGAATTTGACACGTTTAATGATTATTATCCCAATGTGGAACTCATGTACACAAAGGTTGATGATTATAATAATATGATCGGAACGGTTTTAAACGGCAACGATGCTCCGGACATCTATGTCAATTATTCATGGATGTATGGGCGGGATCAATATAAAGATTCTATCGATCATGCCGAAAATCTGGCCGATCCGGCACTAAAACTTGATCTTGACTGTGTCCGCACCAACATCATTCTGAATACGGATGACGGTACGCTTCCGATGGTCCCGATTTTTTCGAACACTTACGGCATGCTCGTGAACAAAAGTCTGTTTGAAAAAGAAGGACTGAGCATTCCCGCAACATATGAGGAACTTATCAAGGTATGTGATGATTTTCGAAAAAAAGGATATGAAAATCCGATGATGGGTTTTACAGCGCAGGAGACAACCTCGCTTTTTACTTTGATCGCTTATCCCTTCTTCTGCGAAACCGTGGCAGAAAATGCTGAGGCTGTCGAAAAACTCAATTCCCTTGATGCATCTGCGGGTGAGTATATGCGCCCTACTCTCGAGAAGATAGTTCAGTTCTTGGGTGACGGCTGTGTTGATCTTGATGAGTGCGCAAAGATCGAAAACAACTATGACGCCGTGATACTCCGCTTTTTTGAAGGTGACGTACCCATGATGACCTGCTCGGGAGATACGGTGTCAGGAACAAAAAAACGTGAAAGCCGTTCAGAGGCATTTATCGCCAATCCCTTTACATACACCTTTGTCCCGGTTCCCGTGTCGGACGAAGGAGTAAGTTTTGTTGATATGCCAAACCTTCAGTTTTCGGTAAACAAGGACAGCTCCAATCTGGATCTGGCCAATGAATTCATGCGTTTTCTGATCACTCAAAAGGAACTTAACGAGATGGCGCAGAACAAGGGGCTTATGTCACCGACAAAGGATCTGTCATTTAACAGCATGTATGCGGCATTCGGAGCTGTTCCGGAATCCCGGATCCTGTCGCCGGAAGTTATCGGATTGACGGATGATGCGCTTTTACAGTTAAGACTGGCCGTTTATGCTGTCGGAACCGGAGAGGTGACAATAGATGAGGCCGTTGCCGGCTATGGCACGTATACGCAATAACTGCCGGGATGATTGTTTGGAAGTGAAGTGATCACGGGGGCCCGGATATCCCGGGCCCCGTTTGCGGTTTACATCAGACTGTTTGCTTCATCAAGTACAATTGTTTCCCAATCCAGCCATCCCTGCCGGTTTTCTTCTTTGTTGAGCACAGTCTTATTGAATATCCATTTGATAAGGCTTCCGTTACAGAAGTAAAATCTGTGTTCGTTTGATCCTTCACGATAGAAGGCGAAGAAGGGCTCATAATCCATATAATAGTATCGCTTTTCGTATACAGACCCTTCGATTCCTGCCGGTATCACAAGTTTCTGGTAACTCCCGTTGTCATACAGTTCAATGCCGTTAAAAGACTCTCTGCACGGATAACCGGCGCAACGGGATTCGATCTCATTGTACATTTCTCTGATATATTGATATGATTCCCCTAAAGTAGACAATGGAAATATCCAAAGTCTCCTTTAGGGGGATTTTT
>JBGUNV010000220.1:0-4656 GCA_045117595.1 Lachnospiraceae bacterium | reverse complement strand
CAGGTTTCCACAAATATAACAAATGCGCACATATACTTCATTGCGCGCATATTCGTGGATTCCATGTAATCCCTTACGTATTCATCCTTTTTATTTATGCCGAGTGCATCTTTGATCTTATCGCTGATATTCATGCCGATATCATACCATAAATCAGGCCTTTCCACAATTGATCCTTTGATCACGGGGAGCGTATTCTTTCCATACAATAATTGTAATGATCCGAACACTTGATGTATAATCTATCCCCGAAAGAAGGATAAGAGATAAATGACTGATCAGAAAAAGAATTTCAGGTTATGGAAAATACCCGTATATGCCGTACTTGCGGCTGTACTTATAGCGGCTTCTTATGTTGCCTATGTCTTCATTACATATTCAAGGATCGAGGACAATCAGGCGATAGAGCCCGACGGAGACAGTAACGCCGCGGCATCAACCGGAGAAAAGTACACGATCACGACATTTAATATCGGATTCGGGGCATACACGTCCGATTTTTCATTCTTTATGGACGGAGGAACCGAGAGCCGGGCCGAGTCAAAGGACAGCGTAATAAACTGTGTTACTCAAACAGCCGAAACGGCACTCTCATTTGATCCCGATATCGCTCTGTTCCAGGAGGTCGACATCGGATCTGACAGAAGCTTCCATGTTGAACAGCGGGACATGATAAACGATATCTTTGCGCAGAAAGGACGTTACGATAACGTATTTGCACAAAACTACCATTCGGCATATCTCATGTATCCGGTCACGAAGCCGCACGGTGCATCCAACTCAGGGCTTCTTACCGAATCAAGGTTTGATATCACATCAGGACTCAGAAGAAGTCTTCCGATCGCCAGGGGATTCAAAAAGATCCTCGACCTTGACAGATGCTACAGCATTTCCAGGATCCCGACAGATAACGGCAGGGAGCTTGTCGTTATCAATCTGCACCTGTCGGCTTACGGTACCGATACGGCGCAGGGAAACGCACAGCTCGAGATGATCTTTTCCGATATGCAAAAAGAATATGAAAAGGGTAATTACGTGATATGCGGTGGTGATTTTAATCACGATTTTACCACCACATCCAAAGAATATTTCAATCCCGGAACCGACAAAGCCTACAGCTGGTGCGAACCCTTCCCTGACAGGCTATTGCCGGCCGGCTTTACCAAATGTACAAACTATACCGGAGATATGGTTGCCACGCTCAGGGATACCGACGCACCCTATACCGAGGATACCTTCACGGTCATCCTCGACGGATTCATCGTATCCGACAACATATCGGTAATGTCAGTCAGAAACGTGGACAAAGGTTTTGAATACACGGACCACAATCCTGTCGTAATGGAATTCGAACTGCTCGATTAAAAATCCTACTGAACGGTACGTATTTTTTCGGGAGGCAGATAGTAAAACAGCATATCTTCCATCTCCTTGAGGTTAACCGGCTTGGACAGATAATCCTTGAAACCAGCCTCCAGATATTCTTCCCTCGCTCCTCTGACAGCATTAGCGGTAAGCGCTATCACAGGAGTTTCAGCTGATCTGTTATCTGCAAGTTCTCTCATCCTCTTAAGGGTTTCGGGGCCATCCATCTTCGGCATGAGATGATCAAGGAATATAACATCATATTCATTCTTTCTTACAAGATCCAGCGCCTCTTCACCTGTCAATGCAGTATCGATCTTTATCATTGTTTTCCTGAGCAGATTCTTCATAACAGTCAGATTCACAGAAGAATCATCAACTACAAGTATATGTGCATCCTCTGCAGTAAAGGAAACACGTTTCCTCCGATCCGGTGTTCCCGAAAATCTGCCGGTAATATCACCTATCGGATCATCATTTACTATGCCTTGAACGATCTCAAAACCGAACTCCGATCCTTCCCCGTAGGTACTTGTTACGGAAAGCCTGCTTCCCATAAGATCCAATAGCTCCGTTGTAATTGAAAGTCCCAGTCCGGTTCCTTCCACCTTGCGGTTTTTCTTTTCATCAAAACGTTCGTATTCAACAAACAGTTTGTCTATATCCTCGGGTTTTATACCGATTCCGGTATCCTTTACCGATATGGAAAGTTTTAATGTTCTGTCAGGTGTTTCCTTCCCGGGGCAGGCCTTTTCCAATCCGGAAACATCTTCGGCGTTTGTCGGGATCTGCTTTATGGAGAGTGATACCGTTCCCTTTTCTGTATACTTCACCGCATTCGTCAGAAGGTTCGTTATGACCTGCTTGATACGCATCTCATCACCGAACAGCACTGACGGGATCATCGGATCGATATCAATCTTAACTGCCAGACCTTTATCACCCGCACGAAGTCTCACGATGTTATACATATCATTTATAACGGAAGCCAGTTCATATTCAGCAGGAACAATATTCATCTTGCCGGCCTCGATCTTGGAGAAATCAAGGATATCGTTTACTATTCCGAGAAGATTATTTCCGGCCGAACGTATACTCTCGGCATACTCCAGAGTATCATCTTCCCTGCTGTCCTGCAGGATCATCTCATCCATTCCGAGTATCGCATTTATAGGTGTGCGGATCTCATGAGACATATGCGACAGGAAAGCGGATTTGGCATTGTTGGCATCTCTTGCCTCCGCTACGGTATCCAGAAGTTCCGTTGTTATCTTCGCAAGGAATGTGGACATTCTGTCCGATAAGGACAACGGACGTCCATAACGCATACTCTCCAGTGTAGGGTGTGAGTATTCCCTATCAACCTTTGATCCTTCCCCTTCTCTCAGTCCTATGGCAAGATGGGCACTGTTAAGTATCCCGCCCTTTCCCTTATAATAAAACAGTTCACATGCCCCATGCATGAGTGCATGATCCGGTCCGACGGACTCAAACTCATCCCATTCAATATGCGCATCCTCTTTCAGAAAGTTTATTCTGTTACCGCAAAGCGTCAGGAATAAAGCCTCCGGACGGAAGTCTTCCATCTTCTCCAGGGATCTGCGGCTGGCATCCAAAACCTCATCATGGGATGCAAAAGTAAATCTCAGCCCTTCATCGGGCCTGAGAGTCATCATAAAATTAAGTTCCCCGTCCTTATTGCAGTCGAGAGGAATCATGCAGATGTTTATCCCGTCACGTTCAACGACAAGAGGAAACTCACAGACATTACTGATCAGGAAAGAATCAGGATATACCCCGAGATACTCGCGGTATATATCCACTGCAGGCATGGAGTCAATACCAGTAACCACCGTCTCCCCACAGGCGGGATTCTCTCCGAGCACTATCGGGAATTTTCGTCCGACAGGGTTCCAGCCCAGTGCGTATTCCGCCCGGACTTCCAGTTTTTCTCCCGCAAAGATTATTGCAATAAAGCCGTCATACAAAACACTATCCCCGGCTATAAACTCATCCTTCACCTGGCTCAGATCGATCTGCTCAACTTCGACAAGATTCTCGCTTTCCTCAACGGATAACTTCTGGGGAAGGTTACGTATCGTTGAAGTACCGAAAAGTACCGTATCCTCGTGTCCCTCCATGGCCTTCTCCATAAAGGCGGTCGTGTTCAGTGACATATTGCTTCCGAACAGTTCCACTGCCCTCGGAAAATCATATGAATCAAGCCTGTCCCGAAGTATCCCGGCCGCGTTCTCTTCATCTCCCGGTACACACGGAACAGTAACAACCTCTATATCCGCTTCGTCAGTCATGATAAGATTGAGAAGTACTCCCGTTGCTTCAGGCATCAGTTCGGCGATCATCGCGATCGAAATGCCCGCCGTCTGAAGTCCCGGTATCCCCAGAGCCCGGATCCCGGCAAGCATCTGATCGATCTCCTGCTTTGAAATACCCGTCTCATAAAAAGTTACCAACGCGGACTTATGTTCGGTTCCTTTGACCAGCTCACCTATCTGCCTGATCGCATCATCTGCCGCCTGAATGTCTTTACACAAGAACTTTTTTTGTATCATACTCTTCCACCTTTTAGAAAACTATCCTCTGCCTTCCGTAAATTCCCGTATCTTCTCGAGCAGCACACTCTGCTCAACAGGTTTTGACAGATAGGCGTCAAAACCTTCATCCAGATACATGCTCTTTACTCCGGCGATCGCATTTGCCGTCAGAACTATCACCGGAGTATCATGGTTTATGTTATCCTTGTCATCCCTTATTGCCCTGAACGCTTCGATACCGTCCATCTTGGGCATCAGATGATCCATAAATATGATATCATATTTCTTCTCCCTTGATTTATCTATGCTCTCCTGCCCGGAAAGCGCTGTGTCGATCTCGATCTCGGTTCCACGAAGCAGACCCTTGAACACCAGAATGTTCATCTTGACATCATCTACTATCAGGATCCTGCAACCCGGAGCCTTGATCGGGCTCGTTTTGCTTTTGGCAACCGAAACACTCTCCTTCAGTCTTACATCAAATGCTCCAAGCTTTCTGTCATTTACCGCCTTCTGGGGAATAGTTACGGTAAATACGGAGCCCTTGCCGTATTCACTCTTTACATCGATCGAACCGTTCATGAGTCTGACAAGCATATCCGTGATTCGAAGCCCGAGCCCCGTACCCTCAATGTGGCGGTTCCTGCTCTCATCAAGTCTTGTGAAGCTCTCAAACAGTTTTGCGATATCTTCTTCCCTGATCCCGACGCCCGAATCTTCAACAGACAGTATAAGT
>JBGUNV010000219.1:0-23470 GCA_045117595.1 Lachnospiraceae bacterium | reverse complement strand
GGCCATGTCAAGATATGTATCATCCAGTTTCTCTATAAGGTGGATCAGTTTTGCATCCTGTACCACATGAGGGTCGTCGGTATACATTCCGTCTATGTCAGATAACAGGATCAGAAGATCCGCGCCGGTAAGTGCCGTAACCATTGATGCGAGAAAATCATTGTCACCGAAGGTATCCTCAACTTCATGGGTTGCGACCGTATCATTTTCGTTAACGACCGGGATCACGCCGAGTTCCAGCAGTTTTGTGAAAGTATTATGCGCATTGCGTCTGCTGGACGGCTCAGTCATCGTATGCATCGTCATGAGTATCTGTGCGGTCAAGTGGTTATATTCGGCAAAAAGTCGCTCATATATCATCATGAGTCTCGCCTGTCCGATAGCCGCACATGCCTGCTTCATCGGAATATCGTTATCCTTCGGATCTATATTTACGCTTTTTCTTCCGACTGCAATGGCACCGGATGAGACAAGGATAACATCCCTTCCCTGATTTTTGAGCTCGCACAGTTCACGAACAAGTCTTTCCATCTTCGTAAGGTTGAGCTCACCGGTCTTCATATGATGAAGACTCGAACTTCCGATCTTGACAACTATACGCTTTCTGTCCCTGATACCCGAGCGTATCAACGCTTCATGTTCCGTCATTTTATCCGACATTGTCTGTCTCCGTTTTCAAATATTTATTACTGTATCTGCTTATGACTGCCTCGGCACATTTCATGCCGTCAACCGCAGCACTGACTATACCGCCTGCATATCCGGCTCCCTCACCGCACGGATATAATCCCTTTGCGGAAGATTCAAACAGGTCGTCCCGCTCAATGCGCACAGGACTTGATGTTCTTGATTCTATTCCGAGGAATATCCCCTTATCGTCAAAGCCTTTCATAGTATACCCAAATTTGTGCATTGATTCAATTACAGCTTCATCTATAACTTCCGGGAATATATTGCGAAGGTCGGCCGAAACGGTCTTTCCCTTTACCGCACCTTCAATATCAGAAGATTTATCTGATAAAACACCCTTTTCATAATCTGCAAAGGACTGCATGGGGATACAACCTTTTCCACGCTCATAAGCTGCACTCTCGAGGGTTCTCTGGAAATACATGCCCGCAAGCGGATGATCATCCGGAACCGTATCCTGGCAGAAATCATCGGGATTTATGGCTGCAACTATCGCACTGTTCGCATAACCGCTGTCTCTGTCATGTTCGCTCATGCCGTTCACACAGCACCTTTTATCTTCGCTTGACGCATTGACCACATATCCTCCCGGGCACATGCAGAAGCTGTATACCCTGCGTCCTTTTCCGGTCTCATTAGCCAGCTTGTATTCCGCATTTGCAAGGCCGAAGGAGGCGGCATCCTCAAAACCATACTGCCACATGTTTACCATACTCTGGGGATGCACCACGCGAAAACCCATTGCAAAACTCTTCTGTGACATTACGATCCCGCGGTCATACAGCATTTCAAAAGTGTCACGGGCACTGTGGCCGATACAGCAGATACAAATGTCGGTATCAACTGTTTCCACGCTTCCCCATTTATCCTTCAAAGTGATTGAAACAAGCTTCCCGTCTTGTATATTCACGTCCGTAAGTCTGGTATTAAACCTTACTTCCCCGCCCCGGTTTATGATCTCTTCCCTTATATTCCTTACAACGTCCTTCAGAATATCAGTCCCGATATGTGGATGAGCATCTGTCGTTATATCCTCCGGAGCACCGTGTTCGTAAAATGTTTCGATGACAAAAGAATTCCTGCCGTATCTGTCCTTTGTCAGCGTTGTGAGCTTTCCATCGGAAAACGTCCCTGCTCCTCCTTCACCGAACTGAACATTGGATTCACCGTTCAGTTCTCCCATCTTCCAGAACCGGTCTACGCTTAACGTCCGCTCATCGACACTTTCACCGCGTTCTGTCAGGATAGGAGCAAATCCGCGTCTGGCAAGGAGAAGGGCTGCAAACAATCCTGCAGGGCCTGCTCCGACAATGACCGGTCTGTGCTCCGTTTTATCGCTGCCGCATTCGGGGATCTTATATTCCGTGACAGGATCCGTAAGTATACGCTGTGCCCTTTTCCTGACGCGATTATCCTTACGGTTGTTCTCAAAAAATTTAAGTATCCTCGTCTCTTCATCGGTATCGATAAGAACGGCAACAGAATACACATAACAGATGTCAGGCTTTTTTCTCGCGTCTATGCTTCTGCGTATTATCCGATAGGACATATCGGGATAAGAATTGCCCGGATAAATTCTATCCAGGCATAACACGTCGGCTATCTCATCCATTATCGCACCGCCATTTTGTCCGACAGGTATTTTAATATCCCTTATCCGGATCATTTTGCAGCCTCCTGCCCGGCCATCATGCCGGAACTTTGAGCCCATTGGAGATTATAACCTCCGCAGTCACCGTTGACATCAAGTATCTCTCCCGCAAAGAAAAGTCCGGGGACTATATTGCTCTCAAGATTTTTCCCAAGTTCCGATAACCTTACGCCACCCTGCGATACCTGCGATGCCTCAAGATCACCGTGTCCCGTAACCTGCGTATCAAAATCCTTGATGATCCTGCACAGCTCAAGTATTTCCTCATCATCTATCGATGAACAGTCACGTTTCAGATCAAAATTACATCTCTTGCATATGAGTATTCCAAGCGGTTTGGCAAGAAGTCCTATAAACAGTTCTTCTATCGGGCGCATTGGAATATCGGCAATTCTTTTTTTCAGGAATGAATTGATCTCATCCCAGGCTATATCCGGAAGAAGGTCTATATTTGCCATGACCTGATCTTTATTGTCAAGAGCCTTTACCGCAAGATGACTGAGATCAAACACACATATCCCGGATATCCCGTTCTTCGTGAACTGAAGCTGTCCGTATTCCTTTCCCAGGAGGCGTGTGTTTTTATTACCTTCTCCGGTCGCAAACAAACTGATCTTGGCCATTGTCCTGATACCGGCAACAGAAGGATAGAAATCTTCATCACAGACAAGCTGTGTCAGTGCGGGAAGCGGCTTTACAAGTGAATGGCCGAATGCAGTTGCAAATCTGTACCCGCTCCCGTCCGATCCGGTATTCCTGTTGGCGCCCGAACCCGTACAGATGATCACTCTGTCAAAAGAAAACTGACCGACTGATGTGGTTATTACAAAGCCGTCATCTCCGTCGCGTTTTCCGAGCATTCCGGATCTTTCCATACGCTTTATATCCGTATCGGTATGAACATCTATGCCCTTATCCCTTATGGCAAACCGCAGTACATCAAGAACCGCCGAGGCCTGTTCGCAGAAGGGATACAGATAGCCGTTCTTCTCCCTTACATACAACCCGAGTTTTTCAAAAAAAGCGATCGTCTTCTCGCGCGGAAAGGCTTCAAGTACGTGCGCAGCCACTTCTATATCTTCACCGTGAAAATGCGATATATCCATATCGGTATTGGACAGGTTGCATTTACCGCTTCCGGTCAGAAGCAGTTTTTTCCCCATTCTCGGCATATGTTCGAATATGGTGACTTCAGCGCCCTCGTCTGATGCCGCTATCGCTGCGATCATACCGGAGACACCGCCGCCGATTATTGCAATTGTTTTACTCATGAATCGGGCCCCTTCCATACTATGATCCAAGGACGCTCGCTCAACTGAATCTGCTTCGCAGATGGGAGCTCGCGGTGCAGACAGACCTCTTCCCAATTCATTTCATGAATCGGGCCCCTTCTGTCTGCATATTACATCAACCTGAACAGTCTTGCTATTGCAACAATGACTCCGCCCCCGGGCAGGCCGCGAAGTTCTCTCTCCCTGACTCCGCGAAGCAGCAGGAGCAGGATGAAATATACAACCGTTCCGATCACTGAAGCCGTTATAACACTGATCAGATCAGACTGGAATTTGGACATTATAAAGAACGTCAGCCATACGATTACGCCCATAACGGCAGAGGCTATGATAGGTACCACGAATGTCCTGCGCATCTCCTGCCTGTAACGAAGGTGTTTGGCTATGCTTACCCAGTTAAGGATACACATAAGAAGTCCGAATGCCATACAGGCTATGACAACCCCGTACAGTTTCCAGTCAAAGACACTGATCGTAAGATACAGTATGCCCATATGAAGGACAAGTGCTATCGCCGCATTCCTGACCGGGATCTTCAGTTTGTCAATTCCCTGCAACACCCCGTTTGAAAGCGTTGAAAGTGAATAAAAGACAACCGATGCGCTTCCCATCCGGAGTAACATGGCCGGGATCTCCACCTCACCGGTGAACATCAGCGAGATGAGCGGACGCCCCAGGATAGCAAGTGCCACTGCACATGGTATCGATACCATCATGACAAATCTGATACCTATGGCGACCTTATGCCTTGCGGTTCTCCTTTCACCGTTTTCGATACAGGCTGCAAGCGACGGCATCATAGACGAACACAGCGCATTCGCAAGAGCTATGGGCACATTGGTCAACACTCTGTACTTGCCTGCGTATATACCCCAGTACTCTGCCTTGATATCAGAAAAACCCTTTGCATCCATAACATAATTGAAAACGCCCTGATCGAGCGTGTCACTTATGTTATATATCGTTGTGCTCAGTATTACGGGAAGCACCGTAACTATTATTGCCGAAAAAATCCTGCCGTAGGTATCCACAAACCTGGCATTGTCCCTGACGATATCCTTCCTGATCCTTCGCTTATGCACAAGGAACATGATGAGAAGGACGATAAGTCCCGAAAGAGCTCCGGCTCCGGTACCAAGAGTTCCGCCGGCGGCACCCCATGCAGGTGCAAAATCTTCATCACGAAGGAGGGCAGCGACTTTTGTTCCGTATTCAAACAGATATACACCGGCAACAACCGAGATCACAGCATTCACGATCTGCTCTACAAGCTGTGAAAAAGCAGTCGGCACCATGGTCCCGAGTCCCTGGAAATATCCTCTGATAACTCCCATAAGTGCAACTATCAGAAGTGTCGGGCCGAGCATCCTGAGTGCTATCGCCGACTTGGGCATACTCATGATATTTCCGGCCAGCTGATCTGCTCCGAACATAACAATAAGGCAGGTCGCGCCACCCGTCAGCGTTGCAAAAAGGAGCGCCCCGTGAAAGAATCTTCTGGCGTTCCTGTACTGTCCCTTGGCTGCTCTTGCCGCGACCAGTTTTGATACGGCAACAGGCAGGCTGTATGATGAAATTATGAGCATTATGGAGTAGATCTGAAATGCGGCGGAATAATATCCCATACCGGCATCCCCGATCGTATTCTGAAGCGGGATCCTGTATATAAAACCGATGATCCGGCTGATTATGCCGGCAGCCGCAAGTATTCCGCCCTGTACTATAAAATTGGAATTCTGTGGTCTGTTCTCGGCCATTTTGTCAAACCATCAGTTTCGGAAAATCATCATACAGACTTTCCATAATGATCTTCTGCCTTTCTTCCATTAATTCTCTGTCACTGTCTTCGATATGGTCATAGCCGCACAGATGCAGCATTGAATGAACGATCAGAAATGCATATTCCCTCTGTATATCATGTCCGTACTGATCTGCCTGGGCTCTTACATGATCCCCGGAAAGGACTATGTCTCCGAGCACAAGTTCTCCGGTTTCGGGATCGGCATTAAGCGAATCGCCCTTTACCCCGGACCAGTCAGAAGGGTGCTTAAGATCCAGCATCGGAAATGACAGGACGTCGGTAGAATCGTCAATATCACGGTTATCCTTATTGATCTGTCTGATCCCTTCATCATCGGTAAGAAGAAGCGAAACACACGTCTCATACGGACATTTTTCCATATCAAGGACCGCCGCGACGGATTTTTCATATAGTTTCAGATAGTCAAAATCAAAATCTGTATCTGTTTCGGAATCAAAATAGCATGTCATTTCGATCTCTTCCTTTTGCTCTTCTCTTCATATGTTTCATATGCCTTGACGATCTTCTGAACGAGCGGATGCCTTACAACATCACGGCTCGTCAGGTTACAAAAGGCTATATCTTCCAGACCGGACAGAACCTTTACGGCTATATCGAGTCCCGAAACTGCACCGGGAGCGAGATCCTTCTGGGTCCGGTCACCGGTTATCACAACCTTTGATCCGAAACCGATCCTTGTCAGAAACATCTTCATCTGAGCCGGAGTGGTATTCTGTGCTTCATCAAGTATGATATAAGCATTATCAAGTGTCCGTCCTCGCATATATGCCAGAGGCGCAACTTCAATAAGTCCCTTCTCCATATTGCGCGTCATGCTGTCAGCTCCCATTATCTGATACAGCGCATCATAAAGCGGGCGCAGATACGGATCTATCTTGCTCTGCAGATCCCCGGGAAGAAATCCGAGCTTTTCTCCTGCTTCTATCGCCGGACGGGTCAGAATGATCCTGCCGACTTCCTCTTTCTTGAACGCGGTTATCGCCATTGCCATGGCCAGATATGTCTTACCTGTTCCGGCGGGACCGAGTCCGAATACGATCATGTTCTTTCTGATCGCATCAACATAGGCCTTCTGTCCGAGTGTCTTGGGCTTGACCGGCTTGCCCGACATAGTATGACAGATCAGCGTATCATCTGATACTATCAATGAGTCCTTAATATTCTCTTTCTGCATTTCCACTGAATAGATCACCTGCTGTTGTGTTACGGTATTTCCTCTTTTAACATATTCATACAGTTCATTCAAAACTTCCGCAGTATGTCTTGCGTCATCTTCATCACCGAGGATCCTGATCTTACCGTTACGTTCGACAACCGTCGTATTAAATGACTGTTCTATGATCTTGAGATATGAGTCAAAAGGTCCGAAAATATTCCGCAGACTGTGTTCATCAATCCGTAATTCTTCCATTTATTCAACCAGTCCCCTGATCAGTACATGCTCTTCCACCGGTTTGTCCGAAAATGAATATGCTCCCTCGAGCCGCTCCAGTGCCTCTTTAAGCTTTTTGTCGTCATTTCCGTAAAGAGTGGCGACAGTCTCACCTTCCTGACACTCTTCTCCGACCTTTTTGTCAAGGTATATTCCGACTGACAGATCGATCACATCCTCCTTGGATCTTCTTCCTCCTCCGAGTATCAGACTTGCGATACCTATCTCCTCACTCATGATCGCAGAAACATAGCAGTGTTTGAATGCCGTAAATGTTACCTTCTTAGCTGCCCTCGGAAGATTCTCGGGATGATATACATCATCGCGCCTTCCGCCCTGAGCTTCTATAAAGTCCGCAAATTTATCAAGTGCCTTACCGGAATACAGCGAATCCTCAAGAAGCATCCTCGCATCTTCGATAGTCGATGCCTTATGGGCAAACCTTAGCATATGAGATCCGAGGGTCAGGCACAGTTCCCGAAGATCTTCACTTCCCTGTCCCTTAAGTGTGTCTATCGCTTCCCGAACTTCTATCGCGTTACCGACAGCACGCCCGAGCGGCTGGTCCATGTCCGATATCACTGCCATAGTCCGAACGTTCGCATGCTTGCCTATGGCGACCATCTTCCTGGCAAGTTCAAACGCGTCATCATCATTCTTCATAAAAGCTCCGCTTCCCGACTTGACATCGAGCACGATCCCGTCTGCACCTGCCGCAAGTTTCTTACTCATGATCGAACTTGCGATAAGGGACATATTATCGACGGTAGCCGTAACGTCACGAAGCGCATACAAAAGCTTATCTGCCGGAGCCAGATCCTTTGTCTGACCCATTATGGAGATCCCGATATTGTTCACATTTTCTATGAACTGTTCATTACTTATCGATGTTGAAAATCCGCTGAAACTTTCAAGCTTATCTATGGTACCGCCCGTATGTCCGAGTCCTCTGCCGCTCATCTTGGCAACAGGGACACCGAGACTTGCCACCATGGGTGTGAGCACAAGCGATGTCTTGTCACCCACACCTCCGGTTGAATGCTTATCGACCTTGAACCCTTTGATAGCAGACAGATCGAGCACTTCTCCTGAATGAAGCATTGCCTGTGTCAGAAGGCCGGTTTCCTCATCATCCATTCCCTTGAAAAAGATCGCCATCATAAGCGCGGACACCTGATAATCAGGGATCTCACCCTTTACGTAACCGTTTATAAAATAGTCGATCTCCTCCTTGGAGAGCTTGCCGCCGTCCCTTTTTTTTCTGATAACATCAACCATCAACATGATAATTATCTCCTGTATACAGTTCAGATACTGTTAAGCTTTCTGAGTTAAATACTCATGTATACCCTTAGCTGCCGATTTTCCTGCACCCATTGCAAGTATTACGGTAGCGGCACCTGTAACAGCATCTCCTCCGGCAAATACGCCCGGTTTGCTGGTCATGCCGTTCTCTTCGTTTGCAACGATACATTTTCTCCTGTTGGTCTCAAGTCCGTCAGTAGTTGAAGAAATAAGCGGATTGGGACTTGTTCCGAGTGACATGATCACCGTATCCACATCAATCGTAAACTCCGAACCCGGGATCTCTACAGGCGAACGTCTGCCTGACTCATCGGGCTCACCGAGCTCCATCCTGATACATTTCATTCCGCATACCCAGCCGTTATCATCCACAAGTATCTCCGTAGGATTCGTCAGAAGATCAAATATGATCCCCTCCTCCTTGGCATGATGTACTTCCTCAACTCTTGCGGGAAGTTCCTCCTCGGAACGTCTGTATACGATATGAACATCGGCACCGAGTCTTAAAGCGGTCCTGGCAGCATCCATTGCAACATTTCCACCGCCTACGACAGCGACCTTCCTGCCGGGTTTGATCGGCGTGTCATGATCATCGCGGAACGCTTTCATCAGATTACTTCTCGTAAGATATTCATTGGCTGAAAAAACACCGCATGCCGTCTCACCGGGGATACCCATGAACTTGGGAAGTCCGGCGCCGGAGCCGATAAACACTGCTTCAAATCCTTCCTTCTCCATAAGCTCATCTATGGTCACGGACTTACCTATGACCACGTTACATTCGATCTTAACACCGAGTGATCTGACGTTTTCAATCTCCTTCTTTACAACCTCATCCTTGGGAAGACGGAATTCGGGAATACCATACACGAGCACTCCGCCAGGTTCATGAAGTGCCTCGAATATCGTAACGTCATATCCGAGCTTTGCAAGATCCCCTGCGCATGTAAGTCCGGCAGGGCCTGATCCTATAACAGCCACCTTCCTGCCGTTAGTACTTTCGGGTTTTTTGGGCTTGATACCCTTTGCCCTGTTATAGTCGGCAACGAAGCGCTCAAGTTTTCCTATGGAAACGCTCTCTCCCTTGATGCCTCTGATACACTTCCCTTCACACTGGCTCTCCTGCGGACATACTCTTCCGCATATTGCAGGAAGCGCCGAAGCTTCACCTATAACATATCCGGCCTCTTCAAAATCACCTTCCTTGACTTTGCTGATAAATCCTGGAATATCTATCGCAACAGGACATGCCTTGACACACTGCGCATTCTTGCAGTTAAGGCAGCGAGAGGCTTCTTCCTTTGCTTCTTCTTCATTATATCCGAGGCATACTTCATCAAAATTGGTTGCCCTGACCTTCGGATCCTGTTCTCTTACCGGAACTTTCTTCATTACATCCATTCTATATATCCTCCTGATGTTAGATAATTACTCCTCCTAGCTGCATTTACCACAGCCGCCATGATGGGTCTCTCCTTCCTGTTCGGCGAGCATAGCTCTTCCTTCTTCGGTCTTATAGAGCATCTGGCGTTTCATGGCCTGATCAAAATCAACCTTGTGTCCGTCAAATTCGGGACCGTCAACACATGCGAACTTAACCTGGCCGTCCACTAAGAGTCTGCAGGCTCCGCACATTCCGGTACCGTCCACCATGATCGGGTTCATGGATACGATCGTGGGAATATCAAGCTCTTTTGTCAGCAGGCATACAAACTTCATCATGATCATCGGACCGATGGCAACGCATACATCATACTTCCTGCCCTCGTTTTCTACGAGATCCCTGATCACCTCCGTTACCATCCCCTTGCGCTGATATGATCCGTCATCTGTTGTAATATAGAGATTCCCGGCAACAGCTTTCATCTCATCTTCAAGTATCACGAGATCCTTTGTCTTCGCACCGACGATAACATCAACGTCAATACCGTGTTCATGCAGCCACTTCACCTGGGGATATACAGGTGCCGTACCGAGTCCTCCTCCGACGAAAAGGAACTTCCTGTTCTTCAGTTCGTTAATATCCTCACTGACAAACTCTGACGGGCATCCCAAAGGCCCTACAAAATCACGGAAGGAATCTCCCGCCTTCAGTTTCTGCATCCTGACAGTAGATGCGCCTATAGTCTGAACGACTATGGTCACAGTGCCTTTTTCGCGGTCATAATCGCAGATCGTGAGCGGGATACGTTCTCCCTTATCGTCGATCTTTACGATAACAAACTGTCCGGGTTCACATGCTGCTGCCACACGCTTCGCCTCAACTTCCATCAGAAAGATGTTTGAAGCAAGGTCACAGGCTTTCAGAATCTTATACATTTTTTGTCCTCCTTGGAAAATCTGAATAATTCTCCCGACTTTATATCAACGGCGAACATCCTTCCTGTTGATGACTTGCCGCTGTATTCATTGATTATGTAGTAAGTGCGTGAATCGTCCGCAAAACCGTACTCGGCTTTGTATGTCTTGTCCAGGTTGATCTCCCCTGTACTCATGATCTGATATGAGATCGCAAGTTCCGCGATATCCTTTGCCACGGCAACATTCATGTTAAGATTGTAAGTTGCGGTAACGGGATCGGAAACAAGTCCGTTCGGACTCACGGCTATGAAATTGTAGGTACTCTTACCGAGAGGCATGAGGAACGGTGCCGTATACTCCTTGGATTCGGGCGTCGGCATCTCATCTCCCTTGGTATAGTATACCTTCTGGTCTTCGGGGGCGGTGACCCCGATAAGCTGCGGTGTACTTATGGTCCCGCTTTCAACGAGAAGCTCCGGCGGATCGGGAATATCAAGTTCAACATTGTATGTGTTTGTAACGATATCGCTTTCAATACCCTTTTCATTCACATACATGGCAGAGATGATGTTTTCTCCAGTCTCAAGAGGTATCGGTCCCATATACGGCAGTGATTCCTCGGTCGGTTCGCTGCCGTCAACGGTGTAGTAAATCTGTCCCTCTCCGGGAGCGGACAGTTTTATGGGATCAGGCTCGATATATGTCCCGCTCTCGAGTGAAAACGTCGGCGATATCGAAACATAATCGGAATACCTGAGAGCCAGTGTTGAATCATTACTGTTATTGATCAGTTCATGTATGCCGGTATTGTTGTTTTCGGCCTTGTAACACTCTACGATCCGGTCGTACAGTGTCAGATCCTTGGGATAATCATTCAGTGCATCAAACAATGCCGCTATCGCCGCATCATAGTTATGATCAGCTATATAACTGTCGGCAAGGAGTATCTTGCCCTTTTCGTCATTTCCGAGAGTGTTCAGATGTTTACAGGTCGAGATAGCCTGCTTGAAATCGCCGGCATCATATTCAGCCATTGCTTTTTCATATTGATGATCATATGAAAAATAATGAGCGATCGCTATACCGCCGATAACACAGCCTGTCACGAAGATGGCGGCAATGATCCCGATGATCACGAACCATCTTTTGGCTATAACGGGTTTCAGGCTCCCGTTATCATGAAGATCTATGACTGCGGAATTAACAGCTTCAGTATCAACTTCTTTTGTGACGCCGTTTATATTTGCAATACCGCTCAGATCCGGGATCTCTGCCGTCTTTGCGAGCGCGGACACATCAATGTTATCCTCGATCCTGATGTCAAGATCGGAGACGATTATGATCTCCTCGCCACAGACCGGACAGTACATGTAACCTTCCGGAATAAAAGCGTTACATACCTTACACTGCATTTATCTCTCCAAAGCAGCATTCTGTGCAGCTTTAACACAATTAACCATAAGCATGGCGATAGTCATCGGACCTACTCCGCCCGGAACAGGCGTTATGGCGCCAACGTGCGGGAGAACATCATCAAAATCAACATCACCGCACAGTTTGCCTTCTTCAGTCCTGTGTATGCCCACATCAATGACTACAGCACCTTCTCTGACATATTCACTCGTGATCATCCTGCTCTTACCGACAGCCACGATAAGTATATCAGCTCTTTTTGTTACTTCCATAAGGTCTGCGGTCCTTGAATGACACACGGTCACGGTCCCGTTTGCCCTTAACAGGAGAAGAGCCATAGGTTTTCCGACAATATTGCTCCTTCCTATAACGACACATTCCTTACCCTCGACCGAAATATCGCTTCTTTTCAGAAGTTCCATGATCCCCGCAGGGGTACAGCTGACAAATCCGTCCTCACCTATGCACAGTCTTCCGACAGATTCGGGATGAAAACCGTCCACGTCCTTTTCGGGCGATATGCGATCGATCACCTTCTTGTCATCAATATGTGCGGGAACGGGCAACTGTACAAGTATCCCGTTTATCTCATCATCGGCATTAAGAGTGTCTATAAGATCGAGGAGCTCTGCTTCCGTCGTCTCTTCGGGAAGTTCGTATGATCTCGAACCGATACCTATATATTCACATGCCTTCTTCTTGTTACCGACATATACCGAACTTGCGGGATCATTTCCCACCTGTATCACGGCCAGTGTGGCCTTTATTCCTTCATCGGCCACCTTTTTCTTCAGTTCATCCTTTATCTGTGTTGATATCAGCTTGCCGTCAATAAGCTTAGCCATTTCATCCTCCTAAAACAGTCCTGTTATATTTCCTTCATCGTCAACATCAATAGAGTATGCAGCGGGTTTTTTCGGAAGTCCCGGCATAGTCATGATATTACCGGTAAGGGCAACGATAAACCCTGCACCTGCAGACACATACATGTCCCTGACATTAAGCGTGAATCCTTCCGGACAACCGAGAAGTGCCGGATCATCTGACAGCGAATACTGGGTCTTGGCCATACATATCGGAAGATCGGCATACCCCTGCTTTTCAAGTTCTGCCATCTTTTTTACTGCGACGTCGGAATAACTCACCGATCCTGCCCCGTATATCTTCCCTGCTATGGTCTCTATTTTTTCCCTGATGGGAAGATGGAGATCATAAAGCGGTCTGTAATCGCTGCTTATATGTTCAAGTGTATATGTTACTGCACGGGCCAGTTCCTCACCGCCGGCTCCGCCTTTGGCCCAGACGGTTGACAGTGCGAACGCGCAGTCTTTCTTTTTGCAGAATTCCCTTACAAGTTCAAGCTCAGCATCCGTATCCGAATCAAATACATTAAGGGTAACGATGACAGGTATACCGAACTGTTTGATGTTCTCTATGTGCTTATTGAGATTTGCCATCCCGTCTTCAAGAGCATTCAGATCTTCATTTGCAAGATCGCTCTTGGCTACCCCGCCGTTATACTTGAGTGCCCTGACAGTCGCGACAAGTACGCATGCGTCGGGACAAAGTCCGGCCTGCCTGCATTTGATGTCGAGGAATTTCTCGGCACCGAGATCCGCACCGAATCCGGCCTCCGTAACAGCGATCTCTCCAAGAGCAAGCGCCGCTTTGGTTGCCCTTACGCTGTTACATCCGTGTGCGATATTGGCAAAAGGTCCTCCGTGAACAAATGCGGGCGTGTTTTCAAGGGTCTGTATGAGATTGGGCTTGATCGCATCCTTTAAAAGTGCCATCATGGCGCCTACCGCATGGATATCATCGGCCGTGACGGGATTTCCGTCAAGATCATATGCCACAACCATCCGGGACAGTCTGCGTCTGAGGTCCTGAAGGTCGTCTGCCAGACACAATATGGCCATTACCTCTGATGCTACCGTTATGACAAAATGATCTTCCCTGACAAAGCCGTCTGCCTTGGAGCCGAGTCCCACAACAATATTCCGAAGAACTCTGTCATTCATGTCCTCACAGCGTTTTAACACAATATTTCTTGTATCGATACGCAGCTCGTTCCCCTGCTGGATATGGTTGTCAAGAAGTGCCGCGCACAGATTGTTGGCACTTGTTATGGCATGAAAATCACCCGTAAAATGCAGGTTCAGTTCATCCATCGGTACAACCTGGGAATAGCCTCCTCCTGCGGCACCGCCCTTTATTCCGAAACACGGTCCGAGTGAGGGCTCGCGCAGGGCGAGAACAGCTCTTTTTCCAAGCCTATTTAGTGCCATCGCAAGTCCGATACTCGTGGTCGTCTTACCTTCACCTGCAGGTGTCGGATTGATGGCGGTAACAAGTACGAGCTTTCCCTTGTCCCGGTTTGCAAGCTTTCTGAGAGAGGCTTCTGCTATCTTGCACTTGTACTTACCGTACAGTTCCAGATCATCCGCCTCAAGTCCTATCGTGGCAGCCACATCGGTTATGGGTTTCATCGCCGCTTCATGAGCTATTTCAATATCCGTCTTCATTGATGGTTTTTCTCCTCTATCAGTTCATTGAACTGATCCATTGTCATAAGAATCCTTCTGGGCTTGGTCCCCTCTTCGGGACCAACAACGCCTTCGTCACTGAGCTGGTCCATGATACGCGCCGCCCTGTTGAATCCTACCTTGAACTTTCTCTGTAACATTCCTATACTTGCCTTCTGTGATTCAATGACCGCCTGTCCGCAGGCAACAAACAGATCGTCAAATGCACCCGAAGGATCTACGAGTCCGCCGGATCCCGCACCTGAAGATGCGGCTCCTCCGGCCTCTACGGCAGACTGAGCTGCAAGATCATAGGGCGAACCGTCAGTCTGGCTCTTCAGGAAATCAACCACTCGGTTAACCTCATCATCGCCTATGAATGCGCCCTGTACTCTGGCCGGCTTGTTATATCCTCTCGGATAGAAGAACATATCTCCGTTTCCAAGCAGTCTTTCCGCCCCTGCCATATCAAGTATGGTCCTTGAATCAACGTTGGACGAAACTGAAAAGGCTATACGGCTGGGCATATTGGCCTTTATAAGTCCTGTTATGACATCAACCGATGGCCTCTGTGTCGCAAGTATCAGATATATACCTGCGGCTCTGGCAAGCTGTGCCAGCCGGCATATCGATTCCTCAACTTCCTTGGCCGCTACCATCATAAGATCTGCCAGCTCGTCTACAACTATAACTATCTGCGGCATATGTACATGCTCACCTGAGGTTGTAAGAGAAGGATCCGAACTGATCTTGGCATTGTATCCCTTCATGTCACGTACTTCAAGTTCCGCAAACTTCTGATAGCGGTTTGTCATTTCATTGACCGCCCAACCGAGGGCCGCGCTGGCCTTTTTCGGATCGGTTACCACGGGTATGAGCAGATGCGGTATACCGTTATAAACCGACAGTTCGACCATCTTGGGGTCTATCATTATGAGCCGTACATCATCAGGAGTTGCCTTGTACAGCACGCTCATTATAAGGGTGTTTATACATACGGACTTACCCGAGCCTGTTGCTCCCGCAATGAGCAGATGCGGCATCTTCGATATATCGGCAACAACGATCTCTCCCGAAAGGTCCTTACCTACCGCAAACGCAACCTTGGAATCAAAGTTTTTGAATGCGCGGCTGTCGATCAGTTCCCTGAAATGGACCATAGTGCTCTCTTTGTTCGGGAGTTCGATACCCACTGCCTTTTTGCCGGGGATCGGCGCTTCGATCCTGATATCCTTGGCACCGAGGCTCATCATGATATCGTCGGCAAGTCCTGTTATCTTCTTGACCGATACACCTACCGGAAGCTGTACTTCATATCTTGTAACCGCAGGTCCTCTCGAAGAACCTGTGATCGTTATATCAAGTCCGAAGTTCTTGAGAGTCTCCTTCAGTTCTCTTGCCGTCTCATTAAGTTCCTCGGTCGGATTGCCCTTACCGGTAACCTTTACTTCATCAAGCAATGTTGCAGGCGGAAGCTTTATCCTGCCGCCTTTTTTACCCCTGATCGCCTTGCCCTTTGATACTACTCCGGACTCGGGCGCAGGTCTGCGGTTCTCCTCTTCAAGATCTATGCCGGGCGAATCGTCGGCAGGCTCCTGTACGGTACTTATCGTATGTGATGTCTTCGCTCGTGTCCCGGGAATGACTTCATTCGTATGTCTTCTGTCAAATATCTCGGCGACATCACTGTAATCGTCCTCAAATGATTCAGCATCATCAATATACTGATCTCTCTCATATGCTTCCTGGATGGCGGCATCCTCGGCAGGGGTGATGCTTATCCTGTGGCTGGTCCTGATATTAGGCCGCAGGTCCTCGCCTACCTCTTCCCGGCCGAAGAGTTCCTCCTCACTTGCGCCCTCATAGTATCCGGTTATCTCCGTAACATCACCGTTATATTCGCGCCTGTCAAGCTTTGCCTTCTGCATGATCCCGGCAACGTTCGCAGGCTCCTTGACCTCCGGAGTCGTAACCGTAGACACATATGATGAGGAATTACCGTAGAATATCGATTCCGGTCCCGATAACGCCCTGATCTCCTCCTCGGAAACAACGCTCTCACCCGGATATGTAAGAGTTTCATCCGCCTCTTCCTCAACGGGTTCTATCTCTATATAATCTTCCGAATATGAAGTTCCTCCCTGATCCGTCCTGTCAGCGCCCTTCAGATTGCTTGCATCAAAATTCATCCTCGACGCATTTTCGGCCTTACGTTCCTCAATACGTCTCTTGCGCTCTTCGAGTGCCGCCGCACGCTTAGCCTCCTGTCTGGCTACGTGTCTTGCGTGTTTTTCGTTTCTCCTGTTCCAGCGCTCAAGATCACGTTCCTCTCTCTCCATACTGCGTACTTCATTGACTTCGCGCTGATACTTTGCATTTCGCTTCACATCGGCCGTGAGCATCTTCGTGCCTTCCTTGATGCTTGTAAAGAAGGACCTGTCCGTAAGCAGCACAATGCATATGATGAGCAGTACAAGAAGAATGACTATCGTACCGGGTGTACCGAGAAACTTATGGAAAAACCTGGCAAGTATACCCCCGAAGAATCCTCCGTTTGAAGCCTTATCGGTATAATAGTCGGCCGGTGATCCCATGGGAGTCCTGACAGCATCCGAAGCAAATATGAGCTGGGCCACACAGCAAAGTACCAGTGTTAAAACGATACTTGCACACAGTTTGACCTTTGCGACCTTCTCCCATTTATTGGAGATAATGAACGCTGATACGATAAGAAAAATGAACGGGAATGCAAATCCGACCATCCCGAACAATCCAATGAGCACATTATGTATGATCTTGCCGAACGATCCCAGAAGAGTACAGCACCCGAGAAACAGCATCACCGATATACCGAGTACGACAAACAGCATTATCTCCTCGGCTATTCCGGGATTCTGGTTTTTACGAAGCTTTTTTCTGGATCTCGGGGAAGGTTTTCTTCCCCTCTTTGCCCCCGTTGCCATATTGATCTCCACCTCATCTTAAATTTGGCAGGTCCGTGCCCTTTTCACGAACCACTGCGATACATGATCATTTCCTGACAAAATATACTATGATCGATGTCAGGCCAATAGCTGCACAATAATATGCAAAATATTTGAAATAACGGTTGACGACTATGTTCATCAGGAGTCTCAGCGCCACATATCCTACCACGGCAGCTATGAACATACCGAGGATATAGCACCCCACATCACCCGCCGTTACGGATTCCTCCCCGATATCGAACAGTTCAAGCACGAGTGCGCCGAGGATCGCGGGAATGCTCATGATAAACGAGTATTTCGCGGCAAACTTACGGTCCAGTCCGCACAGGAGACCTGCAACTATCGTCGTTCCGCTCCTTGAAATACCCGGAAGAGTTGCGACACCCTGGGCCACGCCTATTGCAAATGCATCTCCGAACCCGGTCTCCTTGAGCTTCTTGTCTCCGTCAGCAAGAAAATCAGACAGCGCAAGGATGAGTCCTGTACATATGAGACATATACCGGTAACAAGAAGATTTCCGGATGTGTATTCTACAATATCCTTAAGGAATATCCCGAGAATACCGGTCGGTATCGTCGAAACTATCAGAAGCAGCACAAATCTCCTGTATGCCGAACTGATAACGCGGACATAATCGGGTGAGCCGCCGCCCGAGATATTTTTGCCGAACGCCGCGATATTGTGGAACAGATCCTTTACCATTCCGCCGAATTCAACGACAAGTTTCAGAATATCCCTGAAAAATACCGCCACGATGGCGATAAGTGTGGCAAAATGCAACAGAACATCGAACAGTATGCCCGTGTCCGTCTCCATCCCGAACAGACCCTTTATAAGGCCAAGGTGTCCTGATGAACTGACCGGAAGAAATTCCGTCAGTCCCTGTATAAGACCCATTAACATCGCTTTTAATACACTCATCACATTTCCTTCCGTGCCGGGTAACATATATAAAAACCCGAAATATTATATCAGAAAACGGCTGTTTCTTCAACGTTTACGCTTTCTTTTCCTTTTAACCGGAGCATGGTAATACTTAAGCTCTTCCGGCTCAAAATATGTACATGAAAATACCGAAACGGAAAGAGCCGGAACATTGATCCTGATCGAATAACGCCTGCCGTCGCACTCATCGTCTTTGGAACGCTTTACCCTCGGATTGTTATGCCCCTTCCCTCCGAAAGCCGTATCGTCACTTGAGAATATCTCCTTGTATTTTCCGGAGAACGGAACTCCTATCTTGTAATCGCTCCTGTCGATATCCGCAAAATTACATACAACGATTATACTGTTACCCGCCCTGTCCTTTCGCATAAACACAAGTATGGTCTCATTGGCGGATATGTTGTTGATCCACTCAAATCCCTCGACTGTATTATCAAGTTCATAAAGTGCGGGAGTTGATCTGTAGAACTCCATCAACGCCTTAACATAGTTGTTGAAATTGATATGATCATCGTAATTCAGGAGTTCCCACTCAACGCTCCTTTTTTCATTCCATTCATCCCACTCTCCGATATCCTGCCCCATGAACATCAGCTTCTTGCCCGGATGTGTGATCATATATCCGTAGGAAGCTCGCAGATTGGCAAACTTTCTGTCGCGCTCACCGGGCATCTTGGATAACATTGATGCCTTGCCGTGAACGACCTCATCGTGTGAAAAAACAAGTATGAACCTCTCACTGTAAGCATATATCATTGAGAAGGTCAGTTCGCCGTAATGCCCGCTCCGATAAAGTGGATCGAGTCTGATAAATCCGAGAAAATCGTTCATCCATCCGAGATTCCACTTGTAATCAAATCCCAGTCCTTCATCATCGAGTTCGCCGGTCACCTTGGGCCATGCCGTTGATTCCTCTGCGATCATCAATGCGTTTGTCTTCATCTTACGGTTTATCGAATTCAGGTGTTTGAGCATCTCCATGGCTTCGAGATTCTCATTGCCTCCGTATATGTTCGGAACCCACTCGCCGCCGATCCTCCCGTAATCAAGGTACAGCATTGAGGCTACCGCATCCATGCGTATTCCGTCGGCATGGTATTTTTTTATCCAGAACAGAGCATTTGAGATCAGGAAATTGGATACTTCCGGGCGGCCGTAATCAAAGCACAACGTCCCCCAGTCGGGATGGTTGGCACGCCTGCTGTCGGAAGGCTCATACAGGCATGTTCCGTCAAAGTTTGACAGCCCGTAAACATCTCTCGGAAAATGTGCCGGAACCCAGTCAAGTATCACACCTATACCCGCTGCATGCATCCTGTCCATAAAATACATGAAATCCTCGGGTGTTCCGTACCGCGAAGTCGGAGCAAACATACCGATTATCTGATATCCCCATGATTCGTCAAGCGGATGCTCCATTACAGGCATAAGTTCAACATGCGTATAACCCATATCAAGTACATAAGGTATTATCCTGTCAGCCAGCTCCCTGTAACTGAAAAACTCCCTGCCGTCATCAGGTTTCGCAAAGCTCCCAAGATGTATCTCATAAACCGAAAACGGTCTGTCCTTGGAATTGAGCTCACCTCTTTTGGCTACGAACTCATCATCATTCCATTTATATCTGTCAATATCAAACACAGTTGAAGCAGTCTCGGGGCGCAGCTGTGCGTAGTAACCGTAAGGATCGGACTTTAATGATACCATTCCGCCCTTAAGCTTAAGCTCATACTTGTAATTGTCTCCTTCACGGACACCGGGGATGAATATCTCAAAGACACCGGAATCCCCCAGACGCCTCATCTGATGAACCCTTCCGTCCCAGTTGTTAAAATCCCCGACTACCGACACTCGCACTGCCGACGGTGCCCATACGGCAAAATTGACACCTGATACACCGAGAGTTTTTCTGACGTGTGCTCCGAGATGCTCATAGATGTCATAGCATATTCCGGCGGAAAATGCAGTTAACGCGGCATTCGGTATCGCAGACGAGAATCTGTACGGATCCTCTTCATCAGAAACGATCCTGCCTCTTGTGACTCTGAACCTGTATGTGATCCTGGATTTAATGGCTGCTCTTATAAGGACACTGAAGAAACCTTCATCGTCCATTTTATCCATCCTGTATTCCTTATCCTTGATGACAACACTGCATCTGTCTGCATCCGGGATAAAACACGATATCATCCATCCGCCTTTGACCCAGTGTGCGCCAAGATATCCGTGGGGATCGTCTTCTTCGGAATACACGATCTGTTCGACTCTCGCCCAATCCATCATTTTGTACAGTTTCTTATCCATGGTTATCCCCTGAAACTACCTTTCTATCTCATGTATGAACAGTCCGCTGCGAAGTTTCGGCTCAAACCATGTAGACTTCGGCGGCATGAGCAGCCCTGCATCCGCAACGGCAAACAGCTCACCTATACTTGTAGGATACATTGAAAAAGCTATCCTGCAGTCACTGTCAACTCTTCTCTCAAGCTCCCGAAGGCCCCGGATCCCACCTACAAAATCAATCCTCGGATCCGTTTTGGGATCTGTGATACCGAGTACCGGCTCGAGTACATTTTTCTGCAGAACGGATACATCAAGCGATCCCACCGGATCGTCAGGTATCAGGTCCTTTGAAAATTCAAGGCTAAACCATCTGCCGCCGGTATATACACCGACCTCGCCCTTGTGTGTCGGTTTATATGCACTGTCATGTTCCGTTAGTTCTCCGAGCTCCGACAGCATTTTAAGAACTTCACTTTCGGTATGCCCGAACAGATCCCTGACGACCCGGTTATAATCCATGATCATCAGTTCCTCGTCGGCAAAAAGAACCGAAAGGAAATAATTAAACTCCTCTTCCCCGCTGTAGTCAGGATGAGCCTCTCGTCTCATCTGTCCGACCCTGACAGCCGAAGCACACCTGTGGTGTCCGTCGGCAATGTATATCTCATCCGTATCCGCAAATGCTCCCTCTATAATACGTATATCCGCATCATCCCTGATGATCCATACTCTGTGCGTGATCCCGTCGGGAGAGTTGAAATCATATGTCGGAGTCGTCTTCTTCACACGAACGAGAACTTCCCTTATATCGTCCCGTCCCCTGTAGGCTAAGAATATCGGGCCCGTCTGAGCCGAAAGAGCATCAACGTGCCTTATCCTGTCGGCTTCCTTGTCTGCCCTTGTATTCTCATGCTTTTTGATCACTCCCGATATATAATCATCGATCGAAGCACATCCGACAACGCCCGTCTGGGTCCTGCCGTTCATGGTCAGTTCATAAATGTAATAACAACTGTCGTTATCGGTAACAAAAGTGTTATCATCGATCCTCTTTTTCATGAGAGAGCGGGCCTTCTCATAAACCCGGGGATCATAAGTGTCCACGTCATCAGAAAGCTGGGACTCTGCTCTGTCAATACACAGAAACGACAGAGGTTCCCGAATTGTCTCTTCCTTTGCTTCTGCTCTGTTATATACATCATAGGGAAGCGCTGCAACTCTTGAAGCGATATCCTGTCTGGGCCTTATGGCGCGAAACGGTCTGACTGTTGCCATATCCTGTCTCCTTATCCATGAAAAAAATGATAATATCTACAATATATTGTATGGATCATTATCGTAATACACACTATACACGACTTTACTATTGTACTAAAACATTCCCGCTTTGACAACATCAAAAGGCAATGATAGACTACATAAAATGATATATATGAAATCCGGTCACATGGAGGGTGTAAAATGACAGCTGAAGATGCGAAATTCCTGGAAAAGATAAATGAATTTGCCGAAAAAGTACTGGGAGATATCGATCCTCAGAAAACACATGTATCCGAACAGCTCGAGAAGCTCCGTCCGGTCATGCATACACTGGCAATGGAATACCAGATGAGTGTTGAGGATGTGTTTATCAAATATATGGATCTGGCAAGTGAGGCGAATGTTGTCGCCGACAGGGAGTACAGGCAAAAATACGGCGAGGATGATGTTACGGATCTTCCCATTTAATAATACCGATAAAATAACGGGACCGGTCAGGTGTAATATCACACTTTCCGATCCCGTTATCAGTATATCATCTGTTAATCTGTTTTACTTTTACCCGGGGTCATTTGATGACTCTTACTCTTATGACTCCTTCTATTGCCGACAGTTTATCCATGAATTCAGGCGTTATGTCTGAGTCAACATCTATCATCGTGTAAGCATATTCTCCCTTTGAAGAATTGACCATGTCTGAGATGTTGATCCCGGCCTGTGAAAATATTCCCGAAAAGCTCGTGATCATGTTGGGTACATTCTTGTGATGTATGGTAACACGTCCGAGAGTACTGCACACTCCCATATCAGCCTTGGGATAATTGACCGAGTTGACTATATTACCGTTTAAGAGATAATCGATCATCTCCTTAACAGCCATCTTGGCGCAGTTATCTTCGGATTCTTCCGTTGACGCACCCAGATGAGGGATAACGATACATCCCGGAGCATTTGCGGTTGTCGGGTTGGGGAAATCCGAAACATATCTGGATACTTTGCCTTTTTTGATACCCTCTATAACAGCCTCTTCATCGCACAGAAGATCACGTGCAAAATTCAGGATAACAACACCGTCCTTCATCTTGTCGATAGCTTCGGCATTGATCGTGTTCCTGGTAGAATCCATGAGCGGAACATGGATCGTAATGATATCACAGTTCGCATATATATCATCAACAGACAGTACATGCTTGATATCCCTTGAAAGAGACCATGCCGCATCAACAGAGATATAAGGATCATATCCGTATACTTCCATACCAAGATGCTTTGCCGCATTTGCAACCCTGACACCTATTGCACCGAGACCTATGATACCGAGCTTCTTATCCATGATCTCATTTCCGGCGAAGTTCTTTTTCTCCTTCTCGGCAAGCTTTGCGATATCGGGATTTTCCCTGTTCTCTCTCACCCAGTTGATACCGCCGACTATATCCCGGCTGGCCAGGAACATTCCCGCAAGTACGAGTTCCTTAACACCGTTTGCGTTCGCACCGGGAGTATTAAAGACAACGATACCCTTTTCCGCGCATTTATCAAGCGGGATATTATTGACGCCGGCAC
>JBGUNV010000218.1:0-8408 GCA_045117595.1 Lachnospiraceae bacterium | reverse complement strand
ATGATCCGATCGACTCTCTCGAATGGCACAGAAAGATTGCGGAAGATAAAAGCGTTGATTTTCTGGTAAGACCTTCGTTCCGCCCCGACAAGGCGATAAATATCACCAAGGAAGGTTTTGCGGATTATATAGCAAAACTGGCAGAATCTGTCGGAAAGGAAAGCCTTCAGAGCACACAGGATGTTATCGACGCGCTACTTGTAAGACTCGATCATTTTGCATCCTGCGGGTGCGTTGCATCCGATCATGGTCTTGATTATATTCCATTCAGAAAGCTTGATGAAAATGAGTGCGACAGGGCGTTCAGAAAAGCAATGGCCGGGGATGCTGTCGGCATCGAGGAGGCTGAAGGATACCAGACGGCAGTACTTCTTGCTCTTGCCCGGGCATATCATAAACATAATATTGCAATGGAACTGCATTATTCATGCCTTCGTAACATGAATGAAAAAATGTTCCGTAAGCTCGGCCCTGATACAGGGTATGACATGATCGCCCAGAACACATGCGGCGGTAATATAGCAATGCTTCTGTCGGAACTTGATAAAACGGATGAGCTTCCGAAGACGATCATTTTCTCACTCAACCCTGCCGATAACGAGCAGATAGGTACTATGCTCGGGTGTTTCCAGTCATCCGAAGTTGCGGGCAAGATCCAGCATGGACCGGCGTGGTGGTTCAATGACAGTAAGAGCGGGATGGAAGAGCAGATGAAATCTCTCGCGAATCTCGGGATACTCGGAAATTTTATAGGAATGCTTACGGATTCGAGATCTTTCCTGTCATATACAAGACATGAGTATTTCAGAAGGATAATGTGTAATCTGATCGGTAAATGGGTCGAAAACGGCGAATATCCGGCTGATGAAGAATCACTTAAAAGGATAGTTACCGGTATAGCATATTACAATGCCGAGAGATATTTCGGTATTTGATGGAGGTGTGACAGTGAACGGATTACTTAAGGAGATACATGATATAGGTATAGTACCGGTTATTGCGATCGACGATGCCAAAAAGGCTGTTCCGCTCGCAAAGGCTCTCGTTGCCGGAGGACTTCCTGCGGCTGAGGTGACTTTCAGAACTGATGCAGCCGAGGAAGCGATCAGATCCATAGTTTCCGAAGTTCCCGAAATGCTTGTAGGGGCAGGTACGGTTCTGACCAAAGATCAGGCTGACAGGGCGATAGCCGCAGGAGTACGTTTTATCGTAAGTCCCGGATTCAATCCCGAAATAACAGGATATGTACTTGATAAAGGAGTATGTATGCTTCCGGGTACTGCAACGGCCGGTGAGATGGAGCAGGCTATGATGATGGGGCTTGAAGCCGTAAAGTTCTTCCCCGCAGAACAGAACGGAGGAGTGGCCAAGCTTAAAGCTCTGGCAGGACCTTACAGGACGCTTCGCTGGATGCCTACAGGCGGTATCAATACAAACAATCTGTCTGAATATATGAGCTTTCATCAGGTTCTTGCATGCGGCGGAACATGGATGGTCAAAAAGGATCTTATCGAAAATGAAAAATGGGACGAGATCACAGCAATATGCAAGAGCGCAGTTAAGAATATGCTCGGTTTCGAACTGCGCCATATAGGAATAAACTGTGATGATGAAGGTTCGGCCGAACAGACAGCTCATCTTCTGTGTTCAATGTTTGATCTCGAATACAGGCCGGGAAACAGTTCGATATTTGCCGGCAGCGAATTCGAAGTCATGAAGAGTAACGGAAGAGGAAAGTGCGGACATATAGCAATAGCTGTAACAGATGTCGACAGGGCGATATACCATATGTCACGTTCAAAAGTAACATTTGATGAAAGTACCAGAAAGAGCGATGACAAAGGTATAAAGGTGATCTATCTGAACGGTGAGTTCGGCGGATTCGCGATACATCTTGTCAGAAAGTAGCATATAAAATGGAAAGATTAAACTACCAGGAACTTGAGAATATCGGATATGACGGCTATATACTGAAGGATGCTCCCGAGAAGGTATTACAGTTTGGTGAAGGTAATTTTCTGCGGGCGTTTGCCGACTGTTTCATAGATATTCTTAATGAAAAGGCCGGATTTAACGGAAAAGTCTGTATCTGCCAGCCTCGGGGCAGCAGGATGTGTGATGTGATCAACTCGCAGGAGGGACTTTATACACTTCTTCTTCGCGGTCAGAAGATGGGAAAGATGGTAAATGAGAAGCGCGTGATCTCATGTGTCAGCAGATGTATCAATCCCAACACGGACTATGATGCGTTTATTGAATGTGCACATAATCCTTCACTGCGTTTCATTATCAGTAATACGACCGAGGCCGGGATCGTATATGATCCGTCATGTGAACTGTCGGATATTCCGGCATCAAGTTTTCCGGGAAAACTCACGCAGTTCCTTTATGAACGTTTTACGTATGACCTGCCGGGATTCATAATCCTTTCCTGCGAACTGATAGACAGAAACGGGGACAGACTGCTCGAATGTGTTGAGAAATATATCAGTCAGTGGCAGCTTGGTGATGATTTTGCCCTGTGGGTAAAACAGAATAATACATTCTGTTCGACACTTGTTGACAGGATCGTTCCGGGATATCCCAGGGACGAGGCAGACAGCATATGTGAAGAACTCGGATACAGGGACGAACTGTTATGCACGGGTGAAGTATTTGCCAACTGGGTAATAGAAGGCGACAGGAGTATTCTGGATGAGTTTCCTGTGGATAAGGCGGATCTTCCGGTCTATATTACCGGAAATGTTGATCATTTCAAGAAACGTAAGGTCAGGATACTGAACGGCTCTCATACGGCAATGTCCCTTGCAGCCTACCTTGCCGGCAAGGATACCGTCGGGGAGTGCATGAAGGATCAGGTCATAAGCGGATATATCCGGAAGGCGCTTTATGAAGAGATATTACCGGTACTAACCGATTTCGATAAAAGTGATCTTGATGATTTTGCCGAAGCCGTCTTTGACCGGTTTGCCAATCCGTTCATTCACCATGAACTGTTGTCGATAGCGCTCAATTCGACCGCAAAATGGAAGGCAAGGGTTATGCCGACGGTATTCGAGTATTATGAGCAAAACGGTAAGCTTCCGGATATACTGACATTCTCGTTTGCCGCATACATCAGTTTCTATCATACGGGATATGAACTGACCGAAAGCGGTCTTACAGGTTCACGTAACGGACAGGATTATCTGATAAGCGATGACAGGTATGTACTGGAAGAGTTTTATGACCTTAAGGATGCTGGTCCGCTAAGCCTTGCAGAGGCTGTTACGGGCAACAGACAGATGTGGGATGATACGCTTGCCGATCTTCCCGGATTCACACAAAAGGTAGCCGGATACATTGAACTGATACAGGATAAAGGCATGTATGAAGCCATGAAAGAGGCGGCTTCCATCAATAACTGATATGAGGAGAAGGTTTGAATACCATTAAGATAAACGATTCGGATAACGTGGTCGTAGCTCTTGCGGATATAAAAAAAGGAACAGCTGTTGATGCTGCAGATGGCGTTACGGCATCGGAAGACATCAAAAGAGGCCACAAGATCGCCATAAGAGATATTGCAAAAGGTGAAGGGATCATAAAGTACGGAAACCGTATCGGGATCGCAACAGCTGATATTGTCTCCGGCAGCCATGTCCATGTTCATAATGTTGTAACAGGACTTTCCGAAGAAGGAGAATATGATTATGAACCGGTAAAAACGGATCATCCGCATGTCCGGTCAGGATCATTTTCGGGATACAGACGGCCGGATGGAAGAGTCGGCATACGTAATGAACTGTGGATAATACCACTTGTCGGATGTGTTAACCAGGTGGCCCGGAAGCTTGCCGCAAACTGTCAGGATCTGGTTGCCGGATCGATAGACGGAATATACTGTTTTACCCATCCGTACGGATGTTCCCAGATGGGAGATGATCATGCGGTAACAAAGAAGATACTCGCTGCCCTTGTTGATCATCCGAATGCGGGAGGAGTGCTGGTCCTTTCACTCGGATGCGAAAACCTGACGCAGGAACAGTTCAGGGAAGAACTGGGAGACTGGGACGAGGACAGGGTCAGGTTTCTGATCTGCCAGGAATCTTCTGATGAACTTGCGGACGGAAGACGGCTGATGGAACAGCTTGCAGCATATGCATCAGGATTTTCCCGGACCATGATCGATGCTTCCGAACTGACGGTAGGTCTTAAGTGCGGAGGATCTGACGGGTTATCGGGAGTTACGGCAAATCCTGCGGTAGGAAGATTTTCCGACAGCCTCATATCAATGGGCGGATCCGCGATACTTACGGAAGTACCTGAGATGTTCGGAGCGGAATCAATACTGTTTAACAGATGCCGTGACAGAGAAGTCTTTGACAAGGCAGTTACGATGGTGAATAACTTCAAGAGATATTTCACTTCACACGGTCAGGTGGTATATGAAAACCCCAGCCCGGGGAATAAGGCCGGAGGTATTACAACTCTTGAAGACAAATCATGCGGCTGTGTACAGAAAGGCGGAACCTCCGAAATAGTCGATGTTCTCGGATACGGGGACCGGATCAGACAAAAAGGACTGTCACTGCTGTCCGGGCCGGGAAATGATTTGGTATCGACTACTGCACTTACGGCTGCAGGGGCTCATATGATACTTTTCACAACGGGAAGGGGTACACCGTTTGGTTCACCGGTACCGACTGTGAAGATAAGTTCCAATACACAGCTGTATAAGGACAAAGGCGGATGGATAGATTTTAATGCGGGAGTCATAGCTGACGGAAGCAGTTCAATCGAGAATACGGCAGCAGATCTTTTGGAATATGTTCTCCGTGTAGCATCCGGAGAATGTACACGGCAGGAGATTAACGGATACAGGGATATTGCGATCTTAAAAGATGGCGTAACACTTTAAGAGCAAATAAGAGGAGGATGACAAAATGGAAATGACAATGAGGTGGTTCGGGACCGGATTTGATACCGTAACCTTAAAACAGATAAGGCAGGTTCCGGGCGTAACGGGTGTTATAACAACTCTTTATGACACAACCCCGGGAGAGGTATGGTCACAGGAAAAGATACATGCTCTTAAATGTGAAGTCGAAGAGTCCGGACTGCATATATCCGGTATAGAGTCGGTCAATATTCATGATTCGATCAAGATAGGTTCACCTGACCGTGACAGGTATATCGATAACTACATCAAAACTCTTGAGAATCTCGGCAAAGAAGATATACATCTTGTATGTTATAATTTCATGCCTGTTTTCGACTGGACAAGATCAGAACTTGCAAGAAAACGTCCGGACGGTTCAACAGTACTTGCATATTCCCAGAAGGCCATAGATGCACTTAATCCCGAGACGATATTTGATTCGATCAAAAATGATGCGAACGGTGCCGTCCTCCCGGGATGGGAGCCTGAACGAATGGCAGTGATCAAGGATCTGTTTGAGGCTTATAAGGACGTTTCGGAGGAAAAACTGTTTGAAAATCTCAAGTACTTCCTTGAAAAGATAATGCCTGTATGTAACGAATATGATATATACATGGCCATTCATCCGGATGACCCGGCATGGAGTGTCTTTGGTCTTCCGAGGATAATCATCAATCTTGAGAATATCCAGAGGATGATGAAGATGGTTGATGATCCGCATAACGGGGTTACATTCTGTTCGGGTTCTTATGGTACGAACAGAAAGAATGACCTTCCGTCGATGATCAGGGCACTTAAGGGAAGGATACACTTTGCCCATGTCAGGAATCTCAAGTTTAATTCGGATGATGATTTCGAAGAGGCAGCACATCTGTCCTCTGACGGAGATTTTGATCTGTATGAGATCATGAAGGCACTGTATGATATCGGATTTACCGGCCCTGTACGTCCCGACCACGGAAGGATGATATGGGATGAGGTTGCAATGCCCGGGTACGGGCTGTATGACAGGGCGCTCGGTGCCACATATCTGAACGGTCTGTGGGAAGCGATATGCAAGAATGAAAAACGCGGATGATCATTAATCCAGGGAGGATCTTACAATGAAACTTGTGAACATAAATGATGAAAATACCCGTAAGGAATTTATTGATAAAGGATACAAACTGCCTTCATATGACAGAGAAAAGGTGAGGGCTCTTACGGCAAAGGAACCCGCCTGGGTACATTTTGGTACCGGGAATATCTTCCGGGCATTTCCGGCAGCCGTAATAGATACACTGCTCTGCGCGCAGGATTATGACAAGGGTGTAATTGCTGTAGAAGGATTTGACTATGACATCATAAGTAAAGCATATAAACCTTTTGATGATCTGAGTCTTCTCGTTACACTTAAAAGCGACGGAAATATAGAAAAGAGGGTCATAGGTTCGGTCACGCAGTCACTTACGGCAGATTTTTCACGAGACGAAGATCTTGCAGCCCTCAGGGATATCTTTACCAATCCGGCTCTTCAGATGGTCAGCTTTACCATTACCGAAAAAGGTTATTCGCTGAACGGTCCCGACGGATCATTGTCAGGAGTCGTTGCAGATGATTTTGATAACAGGTGTTTTCCTCCCAAACATCTTATGGGCAAGATGGCTTATCTCCTGTATGAACGATATAAGGCCGGAGCATATCCGATAGCAATGTCCAGTATGGATAACTGTTCACATAACGGAGATAAGCTGAAAGCCGCAGTTCTTGCTTATGCGGATAAATGGGCCGGGCAGGGACTTGTTGAAAATGCTTTCTGCGATTATTTAAAAGATGATAATAAAGTATCGTTCCCGCTTTCAATGATCGACAAGATCACTCCGAGACCTGATGCAGATGTTGTCGGTATGCTTGAAAAGGACGGGTTTGAGGATACTGATATCATCGTAACCGATAAACATACATATACCGCCGAATTTGTTAATGCCGAGGAGACACAGTACCTTGTAATTGAGGACAAGTTCCCGAACGGCAGACCTCCTTTTGAAAAGGGCGGTATATACTTTACAGACCGTGCGACCGTTGACAGAGTGGAAAGGATGAAGGTATGTACATGCCTGAATCCTCTCCATACGGCACTGGCAGTTTTCGGATGCCTTCTGTCATACGATTCGATCTGGAAAGAGATGAAGGATGAGGACCTGTCATCATTTGTACGCAATATGGGATATAAGGAAGGAATGCCTGTTGTTACAGACCCCGGTATCATCCGTCCTGAAGATTTCATAGATGAGGTTTTGAACAAGCGTCTTGTCAATCCTTTTATGCCTGATACTCCGCAGAGAATTGCATGTGATACTTCACAGAAGCTCCCCATCAGGTTTGGTGTAACGCTCAAGGCATATTCCGACAAGGGCAAGGACCTTAATAAACTGCGCTATATTCCTGTGGTGCTTGCCGGATATCTCAGATATCTGCTCGGAGTAAATGATGAGGGTGCCGATTTTGAACCAAGTCCTGATCCGTTGCTCGAAGAACTCAGATCATTCATGAACAGATACAGAGGGTATAAATCCGCTACCGCAGATGAACTCAAACCGGTTCTTGCGAGAAAGGATATATTCGGCATCGATCTGTATGAAGCAGGTCTGTCTGAGAGAATAACGCAGCTGTTCAATGAAATGAATGAAGGACCGGGTAAGGTCAGAAAAGTACTTCACGGGATAAATGGATAACAGGATATTAGTTGAAGATAATGAAATGAATGAAAAAACGGCCATATTCCTGGACAGGTTCGCAAAACGTGTCAGAGCGAACCCGCCCGGGGTGTGTCCGATCGCCGTTCAGCTGGCATTCCTCCAATGTGCCAGAAGCCAGACCTGCGGTAAATGTGTTCCATGCAGAGACGGACTGGAACAGCTTGAAAAGATGATGCTGCGTATACTTGAAGGAAGAGCCGATATGGATACCTTCAGGGATATGACAGCTCTTGGAAGGATGATAAGAGACAGTTCGGACTGTGCGATAGGATATGAGGCTGCAAGAGTTGTTCTTGAAGGCACCGAACAGTTTCGCGAGGAATATCTTTCCCATATACAGTATCATTCCTGTCAGGCCGGTGTGGGACAGAAAGTACCGTGTATTTCGGACTGCCCGGCTCATGTTGACATACCCGGCTATATCGCGCTGATCGGAGAACAGCGTTATGCCGAGGCAATCAATCTTATAAGACAGGACAATCCTTTCCCCACGGCATGTGCTTTCATATGCGAGCATCCGTGCGAGTCAAAATGCAGACGGGATCTTCTGGATTCACCGATCAATATCAGAGGCCTGAAGAAGTTCGCGGTCGATCAGATCGCTGCTGATCAGGTCAGAATACCGGAATGCAATGTTGCCACCAGGAAAAAGGTCGCTGTTATCGGAGGCGGTCCTTCGGGACTTACTGCGGCCTATTATCTGTCCCTCATGGGGCATCATGTGGAGATATTCGAGGAGCGTGACATGC
>JBGUNV010000217.1:0-7494 GCA_045117595.1 Lachnospiraceae bacterium | reverse complement strand
GCCCGAGTGGTTTGAGAAGGGTGTTGAAATGGCACTTCTTGCTCCGACAGCGATGAACCAGCAGAATTTCGTGATCAAACTAAATGAAGACGAATCCGTCGAGTTCATAGACAAGGGAGGATTCTTCAGTAAGGTCGATCTTGGAATCGTGAAATGTCATTTTGAGATCGGATCCGGAAGGAAAATCGAATGGACGTGAACGAAGATCAGAAAAACGAAAAGATCGGTAGGGCGATTGTAAATGTTACATGGATTTGGTTCGCTATCAAGTTTATTGTCATAGTATCTGTTATTGCAGGAATCGTTCTTTACTTCATAAAAAAACCGTTATGGATTGCTCCGTTGATAGGAATTGGAGCTTTTATCATCTACAGACTCGTCTGGAGACTTATATGGCTGTTCATCGGCTGGTTGTCAAAGCAATGATTTTGAATTTGCGATTTTGAGAGCCTTTTATGTGGATTTTCCCGGTTGTTCCCCAAGAAAATCGCATACAGAACGTTTTGAAAAAGAGGAGTACGAAAATAATTGGTTAACAAATTGGTTGACATAACAAATATATCATTGCACAAAATCCGAGTTTTGTGTTATTCTATATAAGGAGGACGATCATGGGTAAAGAATCAGCATATTATAACGCATTAGACCAGAAACGCAGACGGGAAACCAATAATCTGAAAAGGATGCTTCCGCAGCATGCGCATGGCTTTGTTGAGGAGTGTCTTATCAAACATGAGCTGAGTACGGCGTTCAATTATACGCAGGATCTGCATTTCTTTTATCAGTATATAAAGGATAGCAATCCTATGTACACTGGCGTGGTAATAAAGGATATCCCGTTTGACGCGATTAAGAATCTCAGCCCGCAAGATATAAATGAGTTCCAGAATTACATCGCAGAAGGCCATAAACCGGACAAAAAAGGGATTTCAAAGCCGGTAAAGGAGCGCTCAGTCGCAAGAAAAATGGCTACGATTCGGAATTATTTCAAATATCTTGTCAAATTCGATTACCTGGAAAATGATCCGACATTAAAAGCAGTTACCAAGAGAGTTGAAAAAGAAAGCCGAAAGATCCGAAGACTTGACAGTGAACAGGTCAAAATGCTTGTAAATTCCGTTGAAAACGTGTCTTCGGTAAGCGAGCGACAGCGAATAATGTCAGAACATACCGCCAAGCGGGATCTGGCAATAATCACTCTTCTGCTTAATACCGGTATGAGAGTGTCAGAATGTGTGGGACTTGATCTTTCGGATGTAAACTTTGACAGCAATACGGTCAAGATCGTCAGAAAAGGCGGTTTTGAAGACGAACTGTATTTAAACGAGAATATAAGGAATACCCTGAGGGATTATATAAACAGCGAACGCCCCACTCTTCTATCCGAAGATGATCCGGATGAGCCGGCATTGTTCATTTCCTTAAAGCATAAGCGGCTTTCCGTCCGCAGCATCCAGCATATGATCGAAAAATACGGCCAAAATACCGGGCTTGACGAAAAACTCACTCCGCATAAGCTCAGGCGCACATACGGAACCGCCCTTTACAATAAAACCGGCGATATTTACATGGTTGCGGACGTTTTGGGGCATTCCGATATCAATACCACCTCAAAGCATTATGCTGCTATTGAGGAGGAACACAAAAGACGGGCTTCGCAGGTGGATATATACGGGGCTGAACAGAATAATGAATGATATGGTCTGCCGCTGTCCGGTTTTTTCAGGATTTAAGTATAATGTGATAACCGGTCTTAAGAAGTACATGAAAATATCGTTCATCAATTAGTGAAAAGTCCTTTTTACTAAACATGTCCGGCTAACAGAATGTTCATAATTCCTGTTTCGTATATAAAAGAACACGCCCCCGAAGGACGTGTCCGTCGATATTCAGTTTTTCAAACCCTTACTCCTGCTGTCCTGTAAGGATAACCCAGAGGTCCTGTTTCATAGCTTAACGGTCCTGTCGTACGGGGCGGATCGCATGTTCCAAGAGGTCCCGTCTGTGCAACATCCCATCCATTCGGCCATCCTACAGGATCACATGAGCCAAGAGGTCCTGTCCCGCCTGTGATCATTATAAGTTCATCCATATTAAGCTTTGTGTTCATCATCTTTTTTTCCTCCTTCTCCGGACTACCGGTCCGGTTCCTTTTGATGATTATGTTATACCATTTCTTAAGTCACAGAAGTGTCACACGCAAAAACGCCGCAAAATCAGCTCTTTACGACGTTTTCCTCTAAAAATGAACTTTCTGTTAATGGACCGTAAAATCAGTCATATTCTTAACAAGCCCGAATCCACCTATGCTATAAGCCTCAAAAAGCAACCCGATAAAGGATATACCTTTACCGGGTATGTAGGAGATGGAATATGAATCACTCAGGTTTATCGGGAGGGTTTCCGCCACCGGGTCCACCCATTCTGTCAGGCTTTTCGGGCGGCTGTCCATCGGTCTTTGCTGGCGGATCGCCATCGGGCTTTTCAGGAGGCTCGCCATCCGGTTTCGAGGGTCTCTCACCATCCTTTGGCGGTTCCATATCCTTACCACCCATCTGCGGCTCATCTCCGTCTGGTGGAGCCTGCATGCCTTCTCTGCCACCGCCTTCTGATTTGATCTCTACTGCCTCACCGGAACATGCAGTTCCTTCAGTATATTTCTTACCATCCACCATAAGAGTATATCCGTTAAGATCAATGGAATCGGCCTCACATGTAAGCGAATTGATGTTGGAATCTCCGGTCAGGGTCCACTTTGATCCGTCCGTTATTTCTACATACACATCTCCTGCGGAACCTTCAGGATTGATCGCACCGTTGAATGCACTTCCATCCTTAAGATACAGATTAAGTACCGATATATCGTCTACGATCATATCACCCTCTATCTTCTGTGACGTTGCAGTAAGGTTTACCTTTCCGCCGTTAGAGCCTTCATTACCCCAGCCTGCAGCAGCTGCTCGAAGGAACGCTCCGCCACCGTTGTTCGTGATATTCACCTTTGAAAGAGTTATGTCAGTCGCCGTGTTGTTAACAAAGAACACATCTCCGTTGGCATTTGATATCTGACCACCGGTTGCCGAAAACTTTGCCAGGCCCTCGGCGGCATCCCCTGACATGGACTGGTAGATCATGACAGCTTCAAAAACATCCGACTTGTCACTGTTATGCTGATTGTTGTCCGCGTTAAGCACAACATTATTAAGTGTAACGGAGTTCTTGCCTTCTACAACCACTCCCTGGGATGTCGTGGACGTAAGCGATGCATCACTTACCGTTATGTCAGCCGTCGAATATATTGCCGGCGATCCAAGCCCGTCCGTCGTATAGTTACCGCCATTTACCGTCACCGTGCCGCCGCCTCTGTCGGATCTTATCGCCGCGGATGATCTTCCGGTCGTATGAATGGTAAGGTTTGTTGCATTCATAGTACCGCCGCCGGTCGTCATGATACCGCCGGAACAGTTACCAGATGTTTCAATATTGGAGTTTGATATATCAACTACCGTCCCTTCACCATACGAGAACACTGCATTGGCATGAGTCCCGTTTGTGGTGATGTTCATGTCCGAAAGAGTGAGCTGCGCCTTGTTCGTAGCAAATATCGCAGAGTTTTCTCCGTAAAAATCAGCCTCATCACCTTCTGAGTCTCCTGTCTTTTTCACGGTTGCTTTACTGTACTCATCAGTCTTTCCGTCAACTTCAATGGCATGTCCGCCATCCTCATTATTATCGAAAGTCTGGCCGGCTTCATCTGTCGTGACAGTTTCTTCAGTTCCGGTAATCTGATCTGCTGATGCTTCAGAACTATCTGTTACAACAGAAGCAATATTTACGTTATCAGCGGATCCGTTAGCACATCCTGTAATCGTAAGCGATGATAAAACAGCGCTCATCACGATCGCAGGAATCTTTTTTGATGTCATGAATTCTACCTCCTGATCAATATATATCTGTTATATATTACGCATATTACGTTGAAATTTTGAGGGTCTTGTGACAAAAATATGAAAAAAATGTGATAACGATGACAGAAAAAATGATTGTCCATATACATCTCCGGCCCTATCCTGCCGCGCCCTTTGTAAGCTATTTGCAATATGAAAAGGGGAGAAAATGACGACTTATGAAATAACGAAAGGGGATTGTCTGCAATATAAAAAAGAGATTATTCAAATATGCCAGATAACGGGAGTTTCCAAAGAAACTTGTTTTTTATGTTATTTTTCTGCGTCTTGTTTCGATTTTTCTAATTCTGACCAGAATTTTTCCTTAAACGCATCAAATTCACCTCTGGTCTGCTCAGGTATTTCAGGATTATTGCCACCCGCTACGTTTTCAAGTTCTTTATCTGTTAAATAATTCTTATCCATATCTATGTCCTCCGATGTCGGTGTTTGTTGCTACTGCTGCTGATACCATCTTATCTGTTCTTGTACGCTTTCATTATTTAACAATTCTTGTATTTGTTCTTGTGATGGTGTTACAAGCGGTTGATGATTGTCTAACTGTCCAAAAACTGATGTGGAATCTGGCGTTCCTTTTATTCTCGGCATACCATCAGGTGTACCACCTGTTACTTGATCCAATTCTTCCATATTTAACTGTCTGCCCATCTTGTTATCCATATCGTAACCCTCCGTTTCGGAAAGAATTCTTATTTTAATTATATCACGAGAACTGTCACAATAGTGTCACACTTAAAACAGCAGTGCAACTTTTAGTATAGCAGTGCAAACAGCAATGCACATTCTAGCTGTTGACAATCTGATAACAGTTTTACGGGCTATTAACAGATTGTTCATAAATAAACAGTTCTCTCTATTTTTATATTCTGTTAGTAGACCGGAAAATCAAGACTTACGGTTGTCAGTGCGCCCTGTTCATTTTCGAAATGGATGCGAGCGTCGGAATCTTCATCGGACAGATATCCACACATGAAAGTGATTTTGAACATCCTCTTTCAAAGTGTTCCTGATACGCCTTCGTAAGGGCGGTATCCCTTGTTCTGCTCCTCATAGCAATCAGGTAACAATCATTTGCAAACGCTGCCCCGTAGAATGATCGCCCGCCGGAATAGTTCGGACAGACCTCAAGGCACAATCCGCATTTTAAACACTTACCGGCCTGATACATATGATCATATTCCGAGGTTGGTGCACCTTTGTATTCCTCAATGAACGCTCCCTCTTTTTTCAGATATGAATCTATAACGCTCCTGTCGACGATCAGATCCGTGATAACAGGGAACTTCCTGAGCGGCTCCAGAACTACAGTATCACTTTTGATATTGCGAAGAAATGTCTCACATGCAAGTGCCGGAGTATTGTTTATGACCATCGCACATGCTCCGCACATCCCTTGCAAGCACGACTGTTCCCAGCGAATGCGGGGTGCACTTTTGCCCGAAATATCCTTAAGATCGTCAAGATAATTAAGTTCTTCAAGCATTCCCGCGATAGTCTGAGCATTGTTCCTCTCATACGGGAACTCCTGCCAATACGGTTTTGATGAAGGATCTTTCTGCCTGAGTACTCTAATTCTCATACCTGCCCTCCACATCAAGACGTGTGTTATACTCACCATCATCATACGAAATGATCGTTGAGGCCGCCCATTCATCCTCCGTATGGGGATAGTCGCTCCTGATATGGGCTCCTCTGCTTTCTTTCCGGTTTATTGCGCAAACAAGAGTCGCCTTTGCGGCTTTCAAGATGGATTCAAGGCTGTATAAGTAATATATACGTTCGGAGTTGTCATAGTTCAGCTTACTGGCTATGGAAATATAATACGATATGTCATCTATCCCTTTTTGGAGCCTGTCATGGTTTCTTTCTATACCAAGATCATCCTGCATGCTCTGGGCCAGAATATCCCTGATATACATTACGGGGAAGGAGCTTTTTGATCGTTTTATCCCTGCGATCCGCTCCCGACCCTCACATAGTTCCTGCGCCGGATTATACTGTGCAGCCCCCGGTGATGCTTTCTCTATCGACTCAGCGGCAGCCCTTGCCCCATGAATGGCCGCAAGAAGCGAATTGCCTCCCAGTCTGTTCGCGCCATGATATATCGATGCACATTCGCCGATCGCGTACAGGTTCCTGATATTTGTTTCATGACTGTTGTCTACTGCTATACCGCCCATGAAAAAGTGTACCGAAGGCACAACCGGAATACTCTGCGTGGAGATATCGATCCCCCGGTATTTTTTGCAAAGTTCATATACTTCGGGAATCCTTTGCATTATCCTGTTTTTCCCGAGAAATGAAACATCGAGGAAGATATCTTTTCCGGTTTCTTCCATACACTTTGAAACAACATCTCTTGGCATCAGATTACCGTGCTCACCGAACTGATCTTCCATAAAGTAAACACGCTTTCCGTTTTCCTCATAATAGAGTCGTCCTCCCTCGCCCCTTGCCGCTTCGGAAACAAGCATCCTCTTCTGTCCGGTGATTATCGTTGTCGGATGATACTGGATAAACTCCAGGTTCTTGAGTTCCACACCCTGTTCAAACAGTTTCCCGGCAGCATACCCGTCACACAGGGATGAGCCTGTAGACATCCGAAACAGCGCATTCATACCGCCAGTGGCTATTATCAGGCAGTCAGCGCAACAGGTCTCAAGTTCTTCCGTAAGCCTGTTATACAGTATCGCTCCGCAGCATTCTCCGTTCGTGATCAGAGCACTGTAAAAATCGATACTTGTGCGTCTTTCGATCATTCCCAGGCCTTCGAGGCGTCTTGTTTCCATGATCAGAGCTGTCACAATATGTTTACCGGTGGAAGCGCCGCAGTAACATGTACGGTTATAAGACTGTCCCCCGAAGGCCCGTTGCCTGATGGTTCCGTCTGTATCAGTCGAAAAAACAGTCCCTATACGCTCGAGCCATCTTATGATATCCGGTGCATCCTCGCACAGTCCCATGACAGAATTCTTTCCTGCAATATAGCAGCCTCCTTTAAGGGTATCCTCCACGTGACAGTTGATACTGTCCCCTTTTGTATTATCAAGAACTGCATTGATACCACCGGCAGCAAGGACTGACTGCGCCCGCTCCGAAGGATACGGAGAGACAAGGGAAACTTTCATTCCCTTCTTGGCGCACTCTATTGCACATGTCATTCCGGCTATACCGCTCCCGATGATCAATACTTTCTTCATACTACCTCACCCGTAAAACATCTTTAAATGAGTTGTGATTGTTATCATGCCCGTGGTAATAAACAGCAAAAGACATATCGCAGCAACTATCAGGTTTATTCTCTTCCGGGTTGCTTCTTTTTCCAGCTTTCCAAGCGTTATAAGACTTTTCTCAAAAGAAACCGCTGCATGCGCAAAAACAGCAGCATAGAATAATAACTGCGCTGCTTCCGTCAGGGCAAACCCACAGCCGGAAGTGCTTCCGCTAAGAATGTCAAAGATAAATATATGTACGGGCAAAAGCACTATCATAAGTATCGCACATATTCTCTGGATCACTGTCCTTA
>JBGUNV010000216.1:0-7472 GCA_045117595.1 Lachnospiraceae bacterium | reverse complement strand
CTTAATGATTATCTGCGCGGATACACCGACAGATCGGCCGGATGCACATATGACATACCTGATGATGATGAGCTTGAAGCCATATATAACAGCATGAACAAGTTTACGGCGGAATCCAGAAACATTAACTGTACCTGCTGCGGCTACGACAGCTGCCGTCAGATGGCTACTGCCATCCATAACGGATTCAATCATAAGGAAAACTGTATTTATTATGAGAAGACCATGGTGCATGAACTGGAGCTGGAACAGGAAGTTGCCAGGGAGAGCCAGCGTACAAGGGACAGGATCCTGGCCAAGATGTCTCATGAGATCAGAACGCCTATCAATGCGATACAGGGTATGAATGAGATGATAACCCGTGAGAGCGATGATGCCGATATCCTCGCATACTCCGGAAGTATCAGGACGGCCGTGGGTACGCTGCTGGGGTTCGTTGATGAACTCCTGAACCTTTCCGAAGAAGCTTCCGGGGAGAAGAAGGACCGCAATGACCCCTGAGAAGATTCCGGGCCGGACGGACAGATGCAAAAACTTCAGAATGCGGCATACATAAATCCCGCATTGGTACCTGTCAGAGTAAATGACATCAGCAGAAGTATCATCATTAAGTAGAGCACGGGCCACTTCAGGACTGCAGGCTTCTTCATTATCATACCTGCGGGATCCGTGTTTTTCTCTTTTAATACATCAACGATAAACAGGATCAGAAGTGCGATCGCAAATACGATCACCTTTTGTATGGAGAGCACTTTGGAATCAAACAGGTCAAGTATCCACAGCCTTGACAGACCCGGAGAAAAGTGCAGCAGTGTATTCTTAAAAGCAATGACGGAATCGGACAGCTTTTCTATATAGTCAAAATATCCTGCAAAGCAGACGATCACAAATGTCCGTATGATCCTGAACAGCTGCCATATCCTGCTGTCGGTCTTTATGTGCAGGAATGACCTTAAGCGGCCAAATGCAGGATCACACATATCCGAGACGGCGATGATAACGCCGTTGTAAATACCCCAGATGATAAAGTGTAGCTTCGGACCGTGCCACAGACCGACCAGGAAGAATACAAGAATGTTCCCGATCCCTCCGACTGCGGATCTGGCCGCGTGCTTTCCGAATTTCCGGCCTATGATCTTATTCAGCTTCATGACCGGCTTGCTTACCGCGAAGGGAAAGAATACATAACTCTTCATGAATGACCCTAATGTTATATGCCACCTGCGCCAGAACTCAGACAGGGATCCGGAAAAGTAAGGCTGTTTGAAATTCACATCCATCTCTACCCCGAACAGTCGTGAGACGGCAAACATCATATCGATCCCGCCGGAAAAATCGGCATATTGACACAGGGCATACAGTATGGCACCGGTAAAGAGAAATCCACCGGGTTTTTGTCCGAGGTCGCCGCCGAACACTTCACCGACAGTTCCGATCATAACATTTGCGACAGCATATTTTTTTATGGCCCCGAACATAAAGAGCAGCGCACTGCGCCCGATCTGCTCCGTATCAGTATGATGTGTTCCGAAAAGCGTTGGGGAGATACTGTCGTATCTGTTGATGGGTCCCTGAAGCATCTGCGGGAACCATGTCATGTACAGGGCAAGTTTTGCCGGGTTTTGTTCGCTTTTGTATTTTCCTCCGTATACATCAACAACGTAAGATACGGACATGAGCGTATAATATGATATCCCGAGGGGAAGAAGGATCGGGTGTGACATGATCGGCATAAGGTATTTGGTAACAGCAAGTATCCCGATATTTACGATGATGAGAATTGCGACGATCGTCCTTTTCTTTCGGGTCACGGAAGCTCTTGATGCTTTTGAGTCATCATTTTTCTGTGCGATCGAGTCGAGTTTTATAGCACCTGCCCATACGGTAGCTGCGGATATGGCCAGGAATATGATGCGCCATTTTGATATTACGGCGTAGAACACTGCAGAGATCGCAAGCCTTACCACCCACTGCCGGGCGGCAGATCTTTTTCCCGCGATCTCATGGAGTATCACCGATATGAATATAAAGCCGATAAAGGCTATAGAATACAGTTCCATCATCTTACCTCAACAGCTGCGCGATCCTTGTGGATACCAGATCGTTACCCTCATCAACAATATGTTCCTGATCCTTGAACATATCATCCGGCAGCAGCTCTCTTAAAGAGGGATCATCGTCGATATTGTAATATTCTCCGCCCCGCGTAGTAACAAACTTTTCCAGGTACTGATCGATGGCATCATATTCGTCTCCGTATGCGACCTTTGTGTCTGACCGGTGAGGAGTTACTATGACGACAAAACGTATATTGTTTGCCGCAAGGAATGATGCCATTTCGTCAAGCTTTTCCAGTGAAAGTGTATTGATGTCAAGCGTTGAAAAGGAGGGTATTTCTGCTATATCCTCATCCCGTAAGGCCGGATCCGTTTCGGGCTCGGTACGTGCTATGCGTTCGGTCATATCGAGTCTGTAGCCGGGATCCTTTCTGCTTTGGCGGTAGGAAATGTTTTTGTATATCTGAGGGATCGAATATGTGAAGCGCTCCACCCAGTCAAACCAGATATTTATGGAATCCGTCGATGAGAGAAAATCCATATCGGCATATCTGCCGATCCTGTCGGAAAGCCGTGCGGCGATCCTTTGCCGGAACGGAGCCGTTTCATACTGTGCATCCAGAAAAGCAGCGGCTGCCGCATAATCCTCGGGACGCTCAAGACCGTCGAATCCGGTAAGGAGTACTACCGTCTGAAGAGGCTGTCTGCGTGATATGAACCTTACCGCTTCGAGCGATGTTTTGTAGAACTGGTCGGGAGTGGACATGTTGACACAGCGGCAGCCGTTCAGCCCGTCTATTGTACGGGGAACAACTACCCATCCTACGGATGAACCTACGAACAATGTGTCGTAATCATCATTGCCGGCATACTGTTCCCACCGGTCAATGCTTGCCCAGTTGCTTGCGACCAGACAGAAATTCATAACGTGAACTATAACCGCGAATATTGACACAAAAAGTATTATACTGATTAGTGTACAAAGATGCTTTTTCATAATATGACAGTATAGCAGAATTTACCTGAAACGGAAAAGGAAATCTTGTTGAGAGGGTTCAAACGATATGATATAATATTTCACTAGGTTTTATAAGAGGAGTTAAGATGTTATGAGCACAGAACTTGCAAAGACTTACGACCCTTCCGGCATGGAAGGAAGATTATACGAAAAGTGGGAAAAGAGCGGATACTTCCACGCTGAAGTTGACAGATCGAAGAAGCCGTTCACGATAGTGATGCCGCCCCCGAATATTACCGGGCAGCTTCACATGGGTCATGCACTGGACAACACCATGCAGGATATCCTGATCCGTTTTAAACGTATGCAGGGATATAATGCACTCTGGCAGCCCGGCACCGATCACGCGAGCATCGCAACGGAAGTAAGAGTCATGTCCGAGCTTGCCAAGGAAGGCATTGACAAGCATGACCTGGGCCGCGAGAAGTTTCTGGAAAGAGTGTGGCAGTGGAGAGAAGAGTATGGCGGAAGGATCACGAAGCAGCTGAGAAAGCTCGGCAGTTCATGTGACTGGGACAGAGAACGCTTTACGATGGATGAGGGCTGTAACAGGGCTGTTACCGAGGTCTTCGTCAATCTGTATGATAAGGGACTTATTTACAAAGGGGCCAGGATAATCAACTGGTGTCCTGTATGTAATACATCCATATCTGATGCGGAGGTTGAGTACAAGGAGATGCCATCGCATCTGTGGCATATCAAATATCCGATCATGGGTGATGACGGAAAGCCTTCGTCAACCGAATTTCTTACGTTTGCCACAACACGTCCGGAGACGATGCTTGGCGATACCGCAGTGGCTGTTCATCCCGATGATGAACGCTATAAGCATCTACACGGCAGGAGTGTATGGCTTCCGATAGTGAACAAGGCCATTCCTGTTGTTGAGGACACGTATGTCGATATGGAATTCGGTACCGGCGTAGTTAAGATCACACCCGGTCATGACCCTAATGACTTTGAAGTCGGTAAACGCCATGATCTGCCGATAGTCAATGTCATGAATGATGACGGGACTATCAATGAGAACGGCGGTAAGTATAACGGCATGACCGATCTTGAGGCAAGGGATGCCATAGTTGAGGAACTGAAGGCAGAAGGACTGCTCGTCAGGATCGAAGACTATACACACAATGTCGGTACACATGACAGATGCGGTGCGACCATACAGCCTCTTGTTAAACAGCAGTGGTTCGTTAAGATGGATGAACTGATAAGGCCCGCAGTAGAGGCCGTAAAGACAGGAGATATCCGCCTGGTCCCCGAGAGAATGGACAGGACATATTATAACTGGACAGACAACATCCGCGACTGGTGCATCAGCAGACAGCTGTGGTGGGGACACAGGATCCCGGCGTATTACTGTAAGGATTGCGGCGAGATGATCGTATCACGTGAGAATGTTACAAAATGCAGTAAGTGCGGGAGTACGAATATCACACAGGATGAGGATACTCTTGACACATGGTTCTCATCGGCACTGTGGCCTTTCTCGACACTCGGGTGGCCGGAAAAGACACCGGAACTTGATTATTTTTATCCGACGGATGTGCTTGTTACCGGATACGATATCATATTCTTCTGGGTTATCCGTATGATATTCTCCGGATTTGAGCATATGGGACGCAAACCTTTTTCGACCGTACTGTTCCACGGACTCGTAAGAGACGGACAGGGACGTAAGATGAGCAAGTCTCTCGGAAACGGGATCGATCCGCTCGAGGTGATCGAAAAATACGGAGCGGATGCGCTCAGATTTACTCTTGTCACAGGTAATGCTCCGGGTAATGACATGAGATTTACCGACGAGAGGGTAGAGGCAAGCAGGAACTTTGCCAACAAGGTATGGAATGCGTCCAGGTTCATCATGATGAACATGGAGGGCAAGAAGATAACGGTACCTGATGAGGCTGACATGTGGCCAGCGGACCGCTGGGTACTCTCAAAACTCAACAAGGTTGTCCGTGAAGTTACCGATAACATGGAAAAATATGAGCTCGGTATCGCAGTTTCCAAAGTGTACGATTTTATCTACGACGTTCTCTGTGACTGGTATATCGAGATGGTCAAGCCCAGACTCTATAACACCGATGATGCTAAGAGCGCAAATGCCGCATTGTATACGCTCAAGACCGTACTTATAGATTCTCTGAAGCTCCTGCATCCGTACATGCCCTTCATTACGGAGGAGATATACTGTACACTGACAGAAGCAGATACCGACCGTGAGGCTGATTCGATAATGATCTCTTCGTGGCCTGTTTATACTAAGGACCGTGAATATGAAGAAGATGAGGAACAGATCGAGCTGATCAAGGAAGCCGTTCGCGGCATCAGAAACTTAAGAAGCGAGATGAACGTAGCTCCCTCGAGGAAGTTCAAGGTGTATGTGGTAACAAAAGATGATAAGGTAAGGTCGGCATTTACGGCCGGTAAGGTTTTCTTTGAAAGCCTGGCCGGTGCTTCGTCTTCCGAGATCCGTGAAGGAAGGGATAACATAGCAGAAGATGCCGCATCGGTCATGATAGCCAATGCCGCTTTGTACATTCCGCTTGATGAACTTGTGGATGTTGCTGCCGAAACGGAAAGGCTGTCAAAGGAAAAGGCGAGACTTACCGGTGAGATCAAACGCTGCGAAGGAATGCTCTCTAACGAGAAGTTCATAAGCAAGGCACCGCAGGCCAAGATAGACGAGGAAAAGGAAAAGCTGGAGAAGTACACACAGCTGTATAATCAGGTCGCAGAGCGTCTGGAGACGCTCGCCAAAATGGCAAGATAAGCTGAAAGGTTTCCTGTATGGCCGTTGATACTTCAACCTGGAAATGCAAGATATCGGATGATTCGATGAGTGCCACGATCTTTGTCACGCCTCCTAAGGAGGGCGAAGTGATCGAAGTCGAGGATGTGGCTCATTTTCTGCGTGCCAACGGAGTGATATACGGTCTTGTATATTCCGAGATCGAAAAGCTTATCAAAAACAAAACATATAATCTGAATATTGTGGTGGCTACGGGTAAGCCCATGATCGAGACGGTCAGCGGATACTATGATTTCATGTTCTCGACGGGCGAGATCCGTCATCCGGCCATACGCTCGGACGGGTCCGTGGACTATCAGAGCATGAGCGTTATAAAGAGCGTGTCTCCCGGTGATGTGCTTGCCGTATATCATCCTGCGGTTCCGGGAAGTTCCGGGATGGACGTTAGGAACAGGGAACTGCGGTGCAGACCTGCCAAGGAACTACCGCAGATAAAAGGCTCCGGTTTTGAAGTCTCATTTGACGGGAATACTTATAAGGCAGCCATGGAAGGCCGTGTGGAATACGATAATTTCAAACTGCATATACGGGATCTGTATGAACTGAGAAAAGATCTGGATCTCGTCACTGGTCGTATAGATTTTCGCGGTGACGTGGTTGTGCACGGGAATGTTACGACAGGTACGTTCATAAGAGCGACCAAGACAGTTACGGTTGACGGAACCGTTGAGGGTGCCACGATAATCGCCGAAGGCGACATAGTCCTCAAGAAGGGGATGCAGGGAGGCGGAAAGGCCAAGCTTATCTCCGGCGGTAACATATATGCCAATTTCATAGAGTTTACCGAGGTCAAGGCAAAGGGCAATGTTGAGGCGAACATCATATTGAATTCCGTGATATCGGCGGGCAAATCCATCCTGGTCAGGGGAAAACGAGGTGTCGTGATAGGCGGTATCAATTACTGTGTCGGCGAGATGAACGTTACAAATGTCGGAAATGATGCCGAACGAAAAACGACGGTTGCTTCGGGGATCAGTGAGGATTACGACAAACGCCGCCATCTGCTGACATCAAAAGCAGACAGCGCAAAGGACAGCATAGCCAAGACAAAGGCGCTTATCGAAAAGACGAGGGATGTCAGGCTTTCGGACGAGCCCAAGGATGTCAGGGATGCCAAGGTGAGCCAGCTGGAGCGGCGGATGAAAAGGGATATGCGACTGCTCGAGCATGTCGAAAAAGAACTTGCCGAGATAGATGATACGATCCGGGTAGGCACGGATGCGCAGATATGTGTTGAAAATACCGTTTATCCCGGTGTGACGGTCAAAATAGATACGAAGGAAATGAAGGTCGTAAGCAATCTTACGCATGTTAAGTTTTTCAGGCCCGAAGGGTCATCCGAGATAGAGGTTAAGACATTATGATCAATTTTGAAGAGGAACTCAAGAAATTCCATCCGAGCATGGAGGTAGAGGAAGTCGAAAATGCCGTCAGGGAACATGAACTGTCGGATATGACCGACATCATGGTAGAGATGCTCAGAAGGGAAAAAGAGAATAAACAGTTATGAAATGTTTTGTATGCGCCGGCCGTCTGGGACGTGAAGACTTCTGTCCGTCATGCGGGACCGACATAAGGA
>JBGUNV010000215.1:0-2502 GCA_045117595.1 Lachnospiraceae bacterium | reverse complement strand
ATCAAACGGTTAAATTCTGTTTGCTCATAACGGCGGAGGGATTTATCACAATAGACTGAAGCGATATGAAAGCCCTTAGAGATTGCGAAGGCCTTTAAGGCTGTAAGCTGGCCTTTATAAACTTTAGGTCTCTTATCAGAGCCATCTGTAAAATGATATATAACAGCTGTTTTCATATTGACCTCTGCTTTTTGCGATTTCTTCATCCAAACCAGATTAAGCAGGATCCATTCACTGGGAACTGGTCCATTTTCTGACGAAATGCTTTGATATTGTCCAGGCGATGGGGGTCTGGGTACTCGGATTCGTCGAAATCTTTGATTGCTTTATCCAACGCCGTCTTTGCATCGACAACCGAAATACTTGTCGTGAACCCGTCGCCGGACACGATCATATCATGGGTTTCCATGCCAAAGGCTTTGTACATTATGCCGTTGCAGTATCCTCTGAATACTGCAATATATTCATCATCGTCTTCTTTATACTGGATTAAAAATTATGTGCCATTTTGAATGATCCTTTCCGGCATGTGGAATAAGGGGGGCTGTGGGGATCTGATTCGGCAGTTTTCCGCTTCATTTATGCTATTTCTTTTATAGTTATTGTGGAAGCCAAGGATCCTTGATCTGTTTCATTAAGCTTCTGGAGTGCCAGATTGTATACGTCGTCTCCAATGGCTTTAGTACGATGCAGGTCATTCAATATCAACAGGGAAAGGGATATTTTTACATACTCATTTGTATTCATCGCAGATCTCCTTTACTGTTTGATTGGGTGATAGAAAACGCTCAAGACAGGAGCGGGGTATCCTATAGTGATTACCTATCCGAATGGACTGTATTGTTCCGTCAGACAGGTATTTGTACAAAGTACTACGGCTAATATGTAGAATAGCCTGTACATCTTGCGGAAGTAATACTTCGTCATAACCAGTGAGTAATGTGTGGTTTTGCATTATTATGCCTCCTTTCTGAGAATAGACAGTTATGTGCAACCCTGTGCTTATATCATAGGGCGCCGTAGAATGCTTGTCAAGAAGAATAATAAGTACAAAAACGTCTGCGATGTTCTTTTCTATGCTTTAGGGTTTTGCTTTTTGAATAGGTCGGGTTGTGATATTATATTTAAGTGAAATATGCTAATTAATGAGGGATATAATATGGATTCAATAGAGAATATCGTCAATGCCGGAAAGAATGATTCTGATTATACTTTCCCCGATATGGATTCGATCCCCCCTCGATATCGGGAAATGAACCATATTGTTGATTATGTGAGGCGGATACGAGGTGCTTCTGGAAATGATGGGGACAGCGTAGCGTTCCGAATAGGGAGCCGGATCCGGACAATACGCAGAGCACAGGGACTGTCGCAAGGGGTATTAGGACAAAAAATAGGCCTCACTGCAGACCGCGTACAAAAATACGAAAATGGTGTCAGAAAACCTAAAGCTGAACTTTTGGATGATTTTGCTGTTGCTTTAGGGGCTAACAGTATGGCTCTAGTGGATCCGATTGTGTCAGATCCAGTTGGTGCCATGTTCGCATTGTTTGAAATGGAATTGTTTTATGATCTGAAGATTGGTAGGCAGGATGACAAGCTTATCTTGTCTTTTCCAGAAGACCTACAAGGCGAATTGAAAGAGTATCTTAATGAATGGGAGCGCGTATACAGTGCTTATATAGAGGAGTATGAGCATGCATCATCACCGGCGGAGGCCCGGCTGTTGACTGAATCATATAACAAATGGAAATATTCTTTCCCGCCTACACAATCTGAAGCTGAGTCGAAGTTAAGCCGAAAACAGATCCTTGAACAGCAGTTGCAGCTTCTTGATGAGCAACGGGAGATATTACAGCGGAAGATAGAGGAACTTGAAAACGAGACAGAAGATTGATACAAGGTGGCGCCGAACACCAGGATAATAGAATACGTAATATGTAGACAGCCGTTACTCTGATGGGGACGGCTGTTTTTATACCATTGTCTGTATATTTGGGACTAGTTAACAATAAAAGCTTTTAAGAAGCGGACAAAGCTGTAAGGTTATAAGAAGAGCAAAAAATGCAGGAATTTCTAGGAAATCTTATATATATATCATATAGGATAAGTAGCAGGATACTAGAAGAGAGCCTGCAATCCGGAAAGGAAACGTTGTGGCGTCTAATATGATAAATGCTCTAAAAGAAAGCAGTTGGTTGAAATCTGCTGAACATGATGAGAATTATGATTGTATCTACAGTGTTTTTCCAGCGTGCCGATTAGATTTTGGCAGAGGCTTGCAAACAAGAAGGTTGGATGTATTAGTGGCAGAAAACCTTACGGAGACTAACCGCAACTCAGTTGCGCTAAGGGGAATAGCGATAAAGAATAGCAAATATGAACTGGCTATCGATGTAAACTCGGCTGAATTCATTGAATTTGTCGATTATTTTTATATTGCGGTACCTGATAACCCGGAAATGATTGAGACCGCCCAAACCGTAAAGCAATCTGGATGGG
>JBGUNV010000214.1:0-10825 GCA_045117595.1 Lachnospiraceae bacterium | reverse complement strand
ACACTCCGACCATGAGTGGTACAAAAGTGTGCGGTCTGCCGAAACCGGCGGTATGTCCGACTATAAATTCCCGCTTAACGGTGTATGGTATTTCGACTATGCCGAAAACTATGAGTGCGCTGTAAAGGATTTTTACAGGAAGGACTATGACTGCCGGAAATGGAAGAAGATCCGCGTGCCTGCACATGTCCAGATGGAAGGGTACGGGGTGCCGCAATATGCCAACACGCAGTATCCCTGGGACGGAATTGAAGATGTGGAGCCCGGACAGATACCTGAGAATTTTAATCCTACGGCCAGCTATGTGAGATATTTTACCCTTCCCGAAGGTTTTGAAAAGGGAAAGGTATGTATATCGTTCTGCGGCGCTGAAAGCGGGATCGCGGTATGGATGAACGGTGAGTATGTCGGTTATTCCGAGGACAGTTTTACACCGTCGGATTTTGATCTGACACCTTTTATTGACAGAAAGGGCGAAAACAAGCTGGCTGTCATGGTGTTCCGTTTTACTGCGGGAAGCTGGTGTGAGGATCAGGATTTCTTCAGGTTTTCCGGACTGTTCAGGGATGTATGTCTGTATACATATCCGGAGATACATATTTCAGATATGACGGTTAAGACCATCCTTTCCGATGATATGGCGTCGGCGAAACTGTCACTGCACCTTGCATCGACCGGAAGCGGCAAGGTCAGGGTAAGACTTGGTGACGGAATGAGGGATGTGGTAGATGAGACCGGGGAACTGTCGGAAGATTCGACGTTTGAATTTGATGTTTCGTCTCCGGATCTGTGGAGTGCCGAGAAGCCGAACCTGTATGATCTGTTTATTGAGGTTTATTCGGCGGCAGGAAAGCTGTCTGAAGTAGTAAGAGAGAGAGTAGGATTCAGGCGGATAGAGATCGGTAAGGATCACGTGCTTCGTATCAACGGAAAGCGGATCGTATTTCGTGGTGTTAACCGGCATGAATTTTCATCTCTGAGAGGACGTGCCATAGGACGGGATGAGATGGTTACCGATATAGTGACGATGAAGCAAAATAACATCAATGCCGTCAGAACATGCCACTATCCCAACCAGACACTGTTCTACAGACTGTGTGATGAATACGGACTGTATGTGCTCGATGAGGCAAACCTTGAGACACACGGAACGTGGGATACGATCAGGTTCGGGATGAATGATGAAGACTATGCGGTTCCCGGGGACCGCAGCGAATATCTCGGGCTTGTTCTCGACCGTGCAAGGAGTATGTACCATCGTGACAAGAACCATGCATGTGTACTGATATGGTCACTCGGAAACGAATCATACGGGGGCAGGGATATTTTTGAGATGCACGAACTCCTTCACAGCCTCGATGATACACGTCCGGTCCATTATGAGGGAATATTCTGGGATACCAGATATCCCGCAACGAGTGATATAGCAAGTTCAATGTATCTGACCGTCGACGAGATCAGGGAGTATCTGAAGGATCATCGCAACAAGCCGTACATAAGCTGTGAGTATGCTCATGCGATGGGTAATTCCAACGGGGCGATCAGTAAATATACGGATTATGTTGATGAGGAGGTGCTGTATCAGGGCGGTTTCATATGGGACTATATCGACCAGTCCATAACGATGAAGGACCGGTACGGCAGGGTATTCGAAGGATATGGCGGAGATTTCGGAGACCTTCCGAATGACGGAAGCTTTTCCGGAAACGGTATATGTTACGGCGGTACGAAGAGAGCTCCGTCGCCGAAGATGCAGGAAGTAAAGTTCGTATACCAGAATTTCAAGATAACCGTTGAGAAAAAGAGTATCAATATCAGAAACCTGAACCTGTTTACCGATGCCAATGAATATGACAGTTATATCTCGGTTGAAAAGGAAGGAAAGGTTATTGATTCAACAGAAGGAAGACTTGAGGTTCCGGCTCTTTCAAAGGCTAAGGTTCCTCTGCCTGTCAAGGTACCCGATGCCGATGGTGAGTATACGGTAACGGTCTCGATAAGGACGAGATCCGATTCGTCATGGGCTCCGGCCGGACACGAAGTTGCCTGGGGTCAGGCTGTATTCGGAAAGAGGGTAAAAAAAGCTCATGCCGACAGACCTCACAGAAGTGTGATAGGATACTGGAATGCACGGCTTTCCTCAGATGAGCACAGCGTTATGTTCTCAAGACTGCAGAACGGGATGACGGACTATTCATATGGTATGGACCATATGATCGCCATGATGCCCCGGCCGAATTTCTGGCGTGCGTTAACCGAGAATGACCGCGCCAACTGTATGCCTTTCCGTGCCGGTCAGTGGAAGATAGCAAGTATGTATTCCACAAACAAGACTGAGAACGGACGCAATATGACACCGTGTGAGATAAGTAAGACGGCAGACGGGATAAAGGCCGTATTTACATATCATCTACCCACGAAGCCCGCAAAGGACTGTCTGCTCACCTATTATGCCCACGCGGATGGTGTGGTGGATGTTGAGCTTTACATGGACAGATCTGATGATGTGGGACAGCTCCCTGAATTCTCGGTAATGTTTGCAATGGATGCCGATTATGATAATATAACATGGTACGGCAAGGGTCCCGAAGAAACGTATGCAGACAGGGATCATGCAAAGATCGGCATATATAAACAGAAAGTCTGCGAAGCTTCGGCAGCGTATCTCGTACCACAGGAGAGCGGTAATAAAACGCAGGTTCGATGGGCAAGTATAACCGATGACAGAGGCAGAGGCCTTATGATCGAAGGCGAGGACCTGTATGTATCGGTAACGGAGCATTCTCCCCATGAGCTTGAGTGTGCGGCTCATCCGAGTGAACTGTGTGCACCCGTAAGGACTTATATACGTGTAAGTCTCGGACAGATGGGAGTCGCGGGAGACGATACATGGGGTGCGATGCCATATCCCGAGTATCTGCTGGACAACAGCAAACCATTATCGCTGAAGTTCTCGATCAGGGGACTGTGATAAAGCTTTTCGAAGCATCAAATAGTAAAGATCACACAGATCAAACAATATCAATGCCGGTCATGGCCTTCGTCTGTTATGTAATCCCTGTCATGGGTTGCGGGATAGAAGAAGGCCTGGCCGGCATGTGTCAGAAAAGGAGATAAACCGAAGCTGTGGCGGAAACGGTAAGGGAAGCACAGGATGTGCTTGATAAAAGTGAATTCATAAGACATCTGGGTATAGAGATACTTGAAATTGAAAGCTCGCGTTCAAGAGGCAGGATGCCCTTTGCCGGCAGATACTGCAACCCGAACGGCAGCATGCATGGCGGATGTATATATTCGCTTGCAGATACGATAGCCGGTATACTCGCCTGTAATGACGGATGTGATGTCGTCACCGTGGAAGGCGGACTTCATTTTCTCGAGGCGGTATGGGATACATCGTATGTATACTGTGAGGCGAACGTGAAAAAAGCAGGCAATCACTTGATAACGGTGGATGTTGATATAACGGATGATAACGGAAAACTGCTCGGGTGCGGAACATCTACATTTATGAAGATACAGGGGTGATACAGTGAGTGCAGCAACAGACAATTCCATCAGAAGCCTTTTCCAGATGATCGCTGTTGCCGATCTGAACGGATTAAAACATCTGAACGACACTCACGGTCATCCTGCAGGAGATCTGGCGATAGCTGTTGTTTCCTCGGAATTTGCGGATAAGATAGACGGAGGGCTTAAGGCCTATAACGATTCACACTCCAATCCTTTCACGGTAGGAGCAAGCTACGGCTGGGTACTGCTCCCGCCGAAGGAAGGTATGACGGATCTGGACGAATATATAGGGATAGCCGATTCCAGAATGTATGAAATGAGAGTTGAGCGTGATAAGTACAGGAGAGAATGATGATGAAAGTAGTAGTTGTAAACAGCAGTCTGAAGGAGCGCCACCGGGACATGATAGAACAGGCGGTAGAGTCTGCAGGCGGAAAGGTGTGCTTCACCGAATCCGAGGACAGTATACCCGAAGAATTTGCAAAGCCTGATGTGGTATACGGTTTCGGTATGAAGACGGCCGCCACGGACAGCGATCTGAAGTGGCTGTGCGTGCCTTCGGCGGGAGTGGATTTCCTGATGAAGGACGGACTCTTTGCAAACAAAGACTGCATGGTGACCTATTCATCAGGTGCATACGGTGTTTCCATCGCCGAACACATCATCGGGGTGTCTCTTATGATGATGAGAGGCCTTACCACACAGTATGCACTGTCCCTTAACGGAAAATGGGGCAAGCCGATCCCGCAGAGATCGCTTAAGGGCAGCCGTATCACGGTTCTCGGAACCGGTGATATAGGGCGGTGTTTTGCAAAACGAGTCAGGGCATTTGAGCCCGAAAACATCATCGGAGTCAGCAGGAGCGGAAAGTGCGAAGAAGATCTTTTTGACAGGATGATAAAAACCGATGAGATGGATGAGGTGCTTTGCAGTACCGATCTGCTCGTCATGTCATTACCTGATACGCCGGAAACAAGAGGCATATTATCGAAGAAGCGTTTGGACCTTCTTCCAGATGATGCTTTCGTAGTCAATGTGGGACGAGGATCCGCTATAGATGAGGATGCGCTTGCCGATTCCCTTAATGCAGGAAAGCTTGGCGGCGCAGCACTTGATGTATTTTCCAGTGAGCCTCTTCCGGATACGAGCAGGCTCTGGACTGCAAAAAATATCCTCATTACTCCGCATATCGCGGGGAATCTGACTCTCGATCACACGATCGATAAAAATGTGGAAATGTTCTGCGAGGATCTGAAAAATTATGCGCAGGGTCTTCCGCTTCGACATTTACTGGACAGAAATAAGGGCTATTAGAGAGGCCGGATGAAGAAGAGAATTGATGAGATCAGTATGATGAAAGGCCTGTGCATACTGTTTGTTATTGCAGTACACATGGTTTCGCTTTCGGGCATGACATCTTCGGGCACGATCAGTACGATGGGTATACCGGTTATGATCGTGTTCTATTATCTGTCGGGCTATAATACATCAAAGAAGGAAATCAGCGCGGCAGATCTTATAGCAAAACGTGTAAAACGTATACTGCTCCCGTATTATAAATTTGCAATCCCGATGCTTGTAATACTTGCATTTGTTTATCTTGTGGCAGAAAGGCGACCGGTACTCTGGTTTGCCGACGGGGCACTCGGTATACTGTTCCAACTCCAGTCATTTCACTTTTTTGATACCGCCTCGCAGGGAGTTCACCCGATGTTCTATTGTGTTCTGGTCGGATGGTTTCTGTTTCAGATGGTTGTTTCCGAACTGGTCTTTATTCCGTTGCTGTATTTTCTTGACGGGAAAAAAAACGTGTGGAAACCGGTGATCAGTGTTATACTGTTGACCGTTGGCGGCATTTTGTATCAACTTGATCTTCAGGGACTGAACGGAGAGTTCTTCCCGACGGTATGCAAGATATTTATCCTGCCAAATATTCCCGGGATCGCCGGACTGATGCTGATCGGTAATTATACTGCTTCGTTTTCACTGCTCGATCCCGATAACGAACGTATACCGAAGGCGGTAACGTCTGTTCTGTGTCTCGTTATTACAGTTATCTTTGTTGTGACTGACGATCATCTGTATGATTTTCCGATCGGTAAGTGGGGTGCATTCGGACCAATCAGCTATATAATAACGCCGATAGCATCGCTGGCATTTTTTGAGCTTTTGTTTATATTGTGTAATCTGCTAAAGAGAATTCCGCCGGCCAGAAACATACTTATCCATTATGGGGACAATTCTATGGATTATGTCATGATCCATTTGTTTGTTGCCTTTCTTACAGCCTATATCGGAGGCTTCTGGTTTGAGTATTTAAGTGTACCGAATCCGACAGATGATATACGGCTGATACGGATCCATTATTTTATTCTGCTGGTGAGTGTTCTGATCATTTCATACGGAGTGGTCAGGATTGATAATCATATTTCAATGAAACGATCTGAAAAAAAGATCTGAAAAAGATCAGAGGAGGTGTATCTGATGAGAAGGATACTGGTAGTCGTTGATATGCAAAAGGACTTCATAGACGGAAGTCTCGGAACGAAGGAGGCGGTTGGGATCGTTCCGGCAGTCATTGACAAGATCAAAGGTTATGACACAGATGATGTATATGCCACAAGGGATACGCATCAGCCGGATTACCTGACAACTCAGGAGGGCAGGAATCTGCCCGTAGAGCATTGTATCGAGGGAACCGAGGGATGGCAGATAGATCCCGGGATCTCCGGGCTTATCAGACCGGACCATATATTTGACAAGCCAACATTCGGTTCTGTTTCGCTGGCAGAGGAAATGTCAGTGATCTCGGAAAAGGAGGAGATCGAGATAGAACTTGTCGGACTGTGTACCGATATCTGCGTTATATCCAATGCTTTGCTTTTAAAGGCGTATATGCCGGAAGTAAAGATAAGTGTTGATCCGAAGTGTTGTGCCGGAGTCACTCCCGAAAGCCATCTGGCGGCACTTGCTACGATGAGGAGCTGTCAGATCGGAGGGGAAGAATAAATGAAAAACAATATGACCGTAAAGCTTATCACACAGAGCGGGATAATCGCCGTACTGTATGTGGTCCTCTCACTGTTGACATACCAGTTTTCATATCTTGAGATACAGTGCAGAGTAGCAGAAGCGTTATGTATGACCATGTTTTTTACACCGGCGGGCGCGTGGGGCGTATGCATAGGCTGTTTTATAACCAACCTGTTCGGCGGGTCATGGATCGATATCGTATTCGGTACACTAGCGACCGTTATTGCTGTTTTATGCACACAACCGATCGTAAAGGCCATAAAAAAGAAATGCGGCAATGATCTGGACTTTGTGCACAGTCTTCTGATACCGATCCCTACTGTTATTGTAAATGCGATCATCATCCCGTTTGTACTGTATTACGGGTACGGGATAGTAACAATGGGAACTGCAACTACCAAGATCGCAGTTCTTCTGCTCATGGCATTTTCAGTCGGAGCGGGTGAGGTCATTTCCTGTTATGTTTTCGGTCCGATCATAGTGAAGATAATGAAGATGATCGATAAACAGAACAGGTAGGACAGGACTTATTCAGACAGATGAAAAAGACGATAGTTTTGGAATGGCTGAAGATAATATGGGGCCTTCTGGTATTTTCATTCGGAGTGCATCTGACAATATATGCGAACATCGGGCTTGCTCCATGGGACTGCCTGGGAATGGGACTTGCAAAACACACTCCGTTTAATTACGGAATATGTATGACGGCTGTTGCGGTTACGGTGCTGATCATAGATGTGATATTGAAGGAGCGGATCGGATTCGGGACGGTAATAGATGCACTGCTTACCGGAAACTTTGTACAGGCATTCAACAGTCTGAACAGACTGCCGGAAAATGAGAATATCTGGTTCGGGATATGCATCATGCTTGCCGGTTTTGTGTTCATGGCGCTTGGCATGTGGATATATATGAGCGCACAGCAGTGTTGCGGTCCGAGAGATGCCCTGCTCGTGGGGCTGGGTAAGAGAATGCCGAAGATCCCGATCGGTATCGTTGAAATACTGTTATGGGCTGTAGTTTTGCTTATCGGTTATCTGCTTGGCGGCCCGGTAGGGATAGGAACGCTTATCAGTACTTTCGGTGCGGGTCTTGTGATGCAGCTGGTATACAACATGATCGGATTTGAACCGAGGAAGCTTAAGCACAGGGATGTGATGACCGTAGCAAAGGAATTATTTGACTGAACGAATATCCCGGGAAAGGAGACCGGATGTATTTTATTATCGGAGAATCATTACAGGAAATACAGAGGGAAGACCTGAAAAATACGGACAGACAGTATGTCGCGACCGTTTCTTTTGAAGAATGGAAACTTGGCCGCGACAGTTTTGATATGGGGATCGATATCGATCAGAACATTTCGGAGATATATACGACCAAAGCGGAAGTCAACTATGATTCACTGACCGGATCTTTTTCCATTCCGAACCGTAAGGATTTTTCCCAGGAAGATTATAAATTCGCTTTTGCCCTTGATGAGAAGGGGATAGTTTTCATTGATGACAGCGGTAAGGCTGACGAGATAATAGGATGTATCCAGAACACGAAACGCTGGAAGCTTCCGAGTCTGGAGAGATTCATATATGATTTTCTCGACCAGATCGTGATCGATGATCTGCGGTTAATGGAAAGATATGAATTCGAACTTGATGACATCGAAAAGAAGATAATGGAAGGAGATGAGAAGTTTCCTTCCGCCCGCCTGAATGAGATAAGAAACGATATTCGTGATCTGCGTATTCACTATGAACAGCTCATGGATTTCGGCCAGGAACTTGAAGAGAATGAGAATAATTTTTTCAAACAGGAAAATCTCAGATACTTCAGACTGTTCCTGAACCGGATAGCAAGACTGCATGATAATTCGACTTCACTTCGGGATTACACCATGCAGCTTCGCGATCTGTATAAAGCCCACATAGACATCAAACAGAACAGGATAATGACGGTCCTCACGGTAGTGACAACCATCTTCATGCCGCTGACGCTGATCGTCGGATGGTACGGTATGAACTTCAGGTATATGCCGGAGCTGGAATGGAGATGGGGATACCCCGTTGTCATTATAGCAAGTGTACTTATCGCACTGGGCAGTCTTTTGTTCTTCAAGAAAAAGAAATGGCTGTGATCGTATGCATGGTAGATCTATGACGGAGGGTACACCGTGGAAACATATTCTGCGGTTTGCGATGCCGGTTCTGGCAGGCTCTCTTCTCCAACAACTGTATAATACGGTCGATGCCATTATCGTCGGAAATTTCTCCGGTGAGGATGCGCTGTCTGCTGTCGGGACTACCGGAAGTTTCGCTTTTTTGTTTCTGGCGATAGCGATAGGTTTTTCATCGGGAAACGGTGTGGTCGTTGCGCAGCATTACGGTGCGGGTAACACCAGACTTGTCAGAGAAAACGCTTCTACCGGTATCCTTATGATCATCGGCATGGGCATTGTTTCGATGATCGTGGGGATCCTCATAGCAAGGCCTGCATATACACATCTTGTAGGTGTCCCTGATGATTTTCTGGAGCTGACTGTTGTATATTTCAGAATATATGCGGTCGGACTCATATTCCAGTTCGGTTATAACATATTCTCATCGATCCTCCGCGCGATAGGCGACAGCGCGGCTACTTTATATTTTCTGCTGATCGCGTCTGTGCTAAATATCGGTCTGGATCTGTTATTTGTGGCGGTTCTTCACTGGGGAGTTGCCGGTGCTGCGATCGCAACGGACATATCACAGGTCGCCTGTTTTATCGCAGCATATCTGTACATGACGAGAAAATATCCTGTATTCAGGTTCAGACTCAGTGAGTACAGCTATAACCCGGATCATGCGAAGAAAACAGTAAAGATCGGATTTCCGATAGCGCTGCAGCTGATCGTTGTTTCATTCGGACTCACATTCATTCAAAGAGCCGTAAACGGCTTTGGTCAGGCGATGACCGCATCCTTCACGGTCGGGCAGAGGATAGAGATGTATTTGAATCTTCCCTGCAACGCTTTTCAGACAACACTTGCGACATATACGGGACAGAATATCGGTGCCGGAAAGGTTAAACGTGTACGGACCGGAGTGCGGCAGACTGTCCTTATTTCACTTCTTATGACGGTATTCATATCGGGAGCGGTCTGGATGTTTTCGGGACAGATCATAGAGCTGTTTGCCCTGTCGGAACAGGCGGGTATCTACTGTATGGCGCATCTGAGAACGGTGGCTTTCGTCAATATAATCCTGGCCTCTTATGTGCCGTTATTCGGCGCGTTCCAGGGTTCCAATCACAGCGGCGTTCCTACCATTGTAGCCACCGGGGCACTCGGCACGAGAGTACTTGTTACATATCTGTTCCAACACAGTCCCATCTTCGGACATACGATAATCTGGTGGAACGGACTGTTCGGTTTCGGCGTCGGATGCCTGATCACATGGACTTATTATCTCAGCGGCAGATGGCAGGATAATTCCGCAATCGCCGAACAGGATTAAACCGGCATTTATAACCAGTATTTCGTGTAACAGACGTTAAACTTTTTCCTGTAGCAGTATCTTAGAAAAACATCACCGCCATTAGATTTTCCGAATGCCAGCTTCAAACGGATCATGCCGGGGTATCTCCTTCTGAGAGCCCTGCCGTCTTTGGGCCCCAGACGATATGTGTATACGGATAACATGTTATCTTCAAAGTGTTCGACCAGAAGCATGAATGAGCCGTCCTTTGCGATCTCGTATCGTACTGTCCGGACAAAGTATATATTGCTTTCCTCAAAGAGCTTCACCGGGCCGGGACTGTCTTCAAGGTGTACGACTCCCGATGTTTTAAAATTATTGGTTCCGTAAAACGGAGTATTGCATGAATCGGGTCCCGTACTGACGTTGGTTAACAGAGTAACATTATCTGATGTGTTTGTGAGTTTTTTTCTGAACATGATGACATCCTCCTTCTTTGGAAAACCACCTGTATCCTACAAATATACTGTAGATGTTTAAGGCCCTGTTTTCCATGTATCAAAGGTTGATGCCATGTAAAGAATCGGTTGAGATGCCGGTTTGGAAGAGGTCAGGGCACCTGGTCTATCATGTTTTTGACGGTTTCTATGACGCTGATGATATGATATTTTACTACAAATGACATATCCGCATATCCGGGATAGGAATCCTTTATCTTTTTAAGTACCGGCATAATGTAAGTCTCGGTTTCCCTGACATATTCTATCAGTTTTTCGCGGCTAAATGACTGGGCCATTGTAGAAACGTTATTACACCTGTCTATAACCTTG
>JBGUNV010000213.1:0-9374 GCA_045117595.1 Lachnospiraceae bacterium | reverse complement strand
ACTGGCAGCTTCGGAACAGGATAGGATCGGTTTCACTTCTGTCCAAATTCATAAAACTTTCCGAACAGGAATACAGGATGTTCGAGGAAATATCGAAGAAGTTCAGATGGGCCACTACACCTTACTATCTGTCGCTCATGGATTATGATGACATGACTTATCCGATCAACATGATGGCGCTTCCGAGTGCTGCCGAAGCGGACGAACGTGGTGAACTTGATCCTATGAGTGAAGAGTATACAAATCCGGCACCGTGCATCACAAGAAGATATCCAAACAGACTGATAATAAACGTTACGAGTTCGTGTGCCATGTTCTGCAGGCACTGTCAGAGAAGAAGACGGATAGGAGAGCAAGACCGCATCGAATCGGAAGAGAACATTAATGCAGCCATAGAATATATCAGGAATACACGCGAGATAAGAGATGTGCTCATCACGGGCGGTGATCCCATGATGCTCCCGGATGAAATGCTTGAAGGGATCATCAAAAAGGTCAGGGCGATCGAACATGTCGAGATCATAAGGATAGGTACACGTGTTCCCGTAACGATGCCACAGAGAATAACTGACGATCTTGTGAATATGCTCAAAAAATATCACCCGTTCTTTATCAATACACAGTTTAATCATCCGGGTGAACTTACAAAAGAAGCGGTTGCCGCCTGTGAAAAGATCGTTAATGCGGGTATACCTCTCGGAAATCAGATGGTATTCTTAAAAGGAGTAAATAACGATAAATATATTGTTCAGCTACTGAATGAGGGACTTCTCAAAGCACGTGTAAGACCGTATTATATATTCCATCCCAAGCAGGTCACAGGAACGGGACATTTTGCAATAACGGTTGAAGAAGGATTGAAGATAATGAAATATCTGCGCGGCCATACATCAGGACTTGCAATACCGCAGTACATAGTCAACGCTCCCGGCGGACTCGGTAAGATCCCGCTTCTTCCGAAATATATCGAGGAAAGTGATGATGAGCATGTCAAACTGTGCACATGGGAAGGAAAAGAAGTAGAGATCACGTACTGAAAACGCAGTTTTTTGGCAAAAACCCTTGTCTAATGCACCAATATACATTATAATGTATATAACCTGAGATGTTCGGTCAAATTCTTGTAATTTTGAACCTACATCACTTTAAACGGGATTCCTATATTGCATATCCTATGTCAGGCCTCATCATACCGGAGGAAGGCAGAAGATCATGTTGCGGTTACCCACCTGGCATATACGCTAGGAGTCAAAATACAGGAATCGGCATTTCGGGGGTTATGGATTCTATAGTATTCTATAGAATCTTTTTTGTTTTATTTTTCCGGTCTTTATGCTATTATTCATTAGTTAAGATATTTTTCCGTGCGGTATGATAAGAGATATTTTAAGTTCAAAAGCAATAAAGAAATTATATCGTCTGTTACAGGAAGTATCCGATAAAAGGATAGATACATATTCGGCCTGTGCCGCTTTTTATATTTTTATATCCTTTATACCGTTCGCACTTATCCTGCTGTCAACCATAAAATATCTTCCGTTTACCAAGCAGGATCTTCTGGATTTTATAGACAGTATCATGCCGCTCAAATTAAACGGAGTCATAATCTTTGTTATCGACGAACTGTACTCGCGCGGAATAGGTATAATGTCTCTGGCGATCATAGCTGCCATCTGGTCGTCATGTAAAGGAGTCCTCGGGATAACAAAAGGACTTAATGATATATTTGATATACCGGACAGTCGCGGATATTTCTATCTGAGAGGCAAAAGTGTGCTTTGTACGCTTATTCTTATGATCGGGCTCATACTTATGCTGATCATTTCGGTGTTTGGTAATTCGATAATCGGTATAGTTCAAAGATTTGTAACGATACCCGGCCTGGTGATGGATCTGCTGTCGGCAAGGGATGTTGTAATGTTTGTCATACTGTTTATTGTATTTCTGTTTATGTTCTGTGTACTTCCTGCAGGAAAGATAAGCGCAGGTTCACAGATACCCGGGGCGTTTGGATCATCTCTTGTATGGATACTGTTCACGAAACTGTTTTCGGTTTATCTGTCGACATTTAAAGGATACAGCATGTACGGCAGTTTTGCCGTGATACTCGTTATGGGAATATGGCTGTATGCCGGTATGTATATCATGTTTATGGGAGCGCTGGCTAATAAAATGATAGCTTCCAGGAAAGGTATAAATCATGAAAGATAAGATCAATGAATTAAAGGAAAGGTTTTCCAGGGAACTTTCTGCCGTTTCCGATCAGAAAACGCTCGAAGATCTCCGTCTGTCATTTCTGAGCAAAAAAGGTCAGATATCACTGCTGATGAAGGAACTTGCAGGAATCCCGAATGATCAGAAAAAAGAAGCCGGGGCCATGATCAACTCCTTTAAACAGGAGATAACCTCACGTTTTGATCAGAAGATGGAAGAGATCAGAAAGATCGAGGAGGAACGTATCATAAACTCTGCGGAAAGATATGATGAATCCATTCCCCGAAGCATCAGGAGAGGTTCATATCATCCGATAACTCTTGTCCAGAGGGAACTTGAAGATATATTTGAATCCATGGGATTTGATGTGGAAGATTACAGTGAGATAGTTGATGACTATCATTGCTTTGAAGCCCTCAACATTCCGAAGTTCCATCCGGCCAGGGATATGCAGGACACATATTATCTGACAACTCCTAACCAGCTGCTGAAAAGTCATACGTCTGCAGCCCAGAATTCGATCATGCATAAATACGGAAAACTTCTCAAGGAAAAGGGCAGACCGATCAGAGCCGTTTTCCCGGGCAGATGTTTCAGGAACGAAGACATAGACGCATGCCATGAGAATACCTTTTTCCAGATGGAAGGAATTATGATCGACAGGAACATATCCGTCAGCAACCTGATCTATTTCATGAAGACAATGCTGTCACAGGTATTTGAAAGGGATGTTACGGTAAGGCTTCGCCCGGGCTTTTTCCCGTTTGTCGAACCGGGCTTTGAACTTGATATACAATGCCTGATCTGCGGGGGCGACGGATGCCCTTCCTGCAAGAATTCGGGATGGCTTGAACTTTGTCCCTGCGGAATGATCCATCCGAATGTTTTAAAATACGGCGGGATCAACTCGGAAGATGATCCGTATGAATATACGGGGTTTGCGTTCGGACTCGGACTTACACGTCTGGCAATGATGAAATATGGTGTTAAGGACATACGTACGTTTAACGAAGGTGATCTGGCGGCACTTTCACAGTTCGTATCTAAATGATGGAGGATATATAAATGTTTGTTTCAATGAACTGGATTAAGGATTTTGTGGATCTTGAAGGAGAAGATCTTGAAAAACTGATACAAAGATTTACTCTGTCCACAGCCGAGGTCGAAGGTATCGAATATAAGGGACGTGATATAAAAGATGTTGTTGTCGGCGAGATCATTTCATGTGAGGATCATCCCGATTCCGATCATCTTCATGTACTGAAAGTGGATGCCGGTGATAAGGTATATGATGTTGTGTGTGGCGCTCCAAATGCAAGGAGCGGACTCAAGACTGCATTTGCAAAGCTCGGCGGAAGCGTCTGCGGTATGAAGATAAAAAGCGCGAAGCTTCGGGGAGTCGAATCGAACGGGATGTGCTGTTCCGCAAAGGAACTCGGCATAAGCGATGATCACTCGGGTATTATGGAACTTGATGAAAAATATGCAAACGGAACGGATATTAAGGAGATTTTTCCGATCGATGATGTGATATTTGAAGTTGATAACAAATCCCTTACAAACCGACCGGATCTATGGGGGCATTACGGTATCGCAAGAGAATTTGCGGCAATTACAGGTAAGCCCTTAAAGGATCTGCCGGTTGCCGAAGATTCATATACGGGAGATGAATCGGTTGACATAACTATCGCAAAACCTGATCTTTGTTACAGATATACATCTGTGAGGATAGAAAACATAACCGAACATGTCAGTCCTGCCGTGATGCAGGTAAGGCTCTTTTACTGCGGATCCCGCGCGATCAACCTTCTCGCGGATATAACCAACTATATCATGATGGAACTCGGTCAGCCGATGCATGCATTTGACGGCAAGAAGATCGACAGGATCGTTGTGGATACGCCTGACAGGGAGCTTAAGTTTACTACTCTGGACGGTAATGAACGCCAGATCACGACCGATACACTTATGATCTATAACAACGATACACCGGTTGCCATAGCCGGGATCATGGGTGGTCTTGACAGCGAGATAGTAGATGATACTGATACTCTTGTGCTTGAAAGTGCCAATTTTGACGGTGTGTGTGTCAGAAAGAGTGCCAGCCGGATGGGGCTTCGTACGGATGCTTCCGCCAGATATGAAAAAACTCTTGATCCTGAGATGACAATGACCGCGGTTAAGAGATTCCTATATCTGCTTTCTGAAGCGGACAGCGGGTGCAGATGTACATCACTTATCACGGATTCCTATGTGAAAAAGTATCCGCAGATAGACATTGCGATCGATAAGAAGTTTGTCGACAGATATACGGGTATAGACATATCATCGGACAGGATCGAAAAGACTCTGTTAAGTCTCGGTTTTGGTGTTGAAAGAAATGCTGATGATTTCAGGATAACCGTACCGTCATGGCGTGCAACAAAGGATATCTCCATGCAGGCGGATCTTGTTGAAGAGATAACCAGAATATACGGTTATGATAATTTTGAGATCAAGACAACATATGAACCGCTGCTTCCGGCAAGACTGTCGCAGCGTAAGGTCAATGAAAACCTGATCAAGGATACCCTCGTCAAGAGATACTGCCTCCACGAGGTTCATTCCAGAATATGGGTCGATCCCGAAGATGTCAGGGATCTGGGGCTTTCTGTTGAAGACAATGTCAGGATACTCGGATCGTCCGAAGAAAAGGAGAACGGAGTTCTTCGAAGATCCATGATGTCAAGTTTTCTCCCGTTTATTTACAAAAACAGGAGTTATGAGGATTCATTCGGTATCTTTGAGATAGGAAGAGTTGTCGAAGGCACACGCGAAGACCAAACGGCCGATGAAAAACGTATGCTCGCCGTTGCACTGTACAGCAAGGAGGAGACAGAAAAATCGCTGTATATGCAATGCGTCGATATGATAAACACGGTCATTGATGAACTGAAACACAAGAGGGTGACATACAGGGCAACCGATACATATCACGAATGGCAGCATCCGAAGAATACGTCGGACATATATGTTGAGGATAATAAACTTGGTGTGATCAATACTCTTCATCCCGCGACACTTAAAAAGATAGCAAAGAACTGTTCGGTTGTCTGTGTTGAGATCGATATGGATGTCATTGATTCCATAACGCCTGACGATCTTGAATTTGATGAGCCCTCAAGGTTCCCGGATGTTGATTACGATCTGTCGCTTGTTGTTCCTGAAGGTGTCAGATTCGAGGACATGGCAAAATGCTGGGATAAGGCGGATAATCCCGAACTGAAACGTGTAAGTGTCATTGATATGTATGACGGGGCAAATGCCAGGAGTATAACCGTAAGGTTTTCGTTTGTTATGAGCGACAGGACTCTTACAAGTGAGGAAGTTCAGTCAAGGATAGATGTCATACTTGAAAAACTTGCCGCCATAAACGTAAAGCTCAGGGCATAGTATGAAAACTTCTGATTTTTACTATGAACTCCCGCCGGAGCTTATAGCCCAGGACCCTCTCGATGACAGGGCATCCTCGAGGCTCCTCGTGCTTAATCCGCATGACGGCAGTATCAGACACGGATCATTTCCCGATATTTGCGATTACCTATTACCCGGGGATTGTCTGGTGCTTAATGATACGAAGGTCATTCCTGCAAGACTGATCGGTAAGAAGACGGATACGGGGGCTACGGTCGAGGTTTTTCTTCTGAAGAGAAAAAGCGACAATATCTGGGAAACGCTTGTCCGTCCCGGCAGAAAACTCCGTGAGAATGCACGTGTATCTTTCGGAGACGGATCCCTGTCCTGTACTGTCACGGAATGTCTTCCGGACGGTAACAGACTTGTCAGGTTCGAATATGAAGGCATATTTGAGGAGATACTTGACAGACTCGGACAGATGCCTCTGCCTCCCTATATAACACACAAGCTTGTCGACAGGAACAGGTACCAGACCGTTTACGCCCGGTATGAAGGCAGTGCAGCAGCTCCGACGGCCGGACTGCATTTTACGGAGGAACTTCTGCAGAATATAAAGGCGAAAGGCGTTGATATCTGTTTTGTAACACTTCATGTGGGACTTGGGACTTTCCGACCGGTCAAGGTTGAAAACATAGATGAACATAAGATGCACAGCGAATGGTACCGGATAAGTAAGGAGACGGCAGATACGATAAATGCGGCTAAGGACAGAGGAGGCCGCGTGTTCTGTGTCGGTACAACAAGCTGCAGAACAATAGAAAGTGCCGGAGATGAAAACGGAAGAGTCCGGGAAAAGACGGGTGAAACCGATATCTTCATTTATCCGGGATACAGATTCAGGGTACTGGACGGTCTTATCACCAATTTTCATCTTCCCGAAAGTACGCTTATCATGCTTGTATGTGCGCTGGCCGGAAAGGATAATGTCATGAGAGCATATGCCGAGGCTGTAAAGGAAAAATACAGGTTTTTCTCGTTCGGGGATGCTATGCTGATACTCCCATGACTTGTAATTGTTTGATATTTGTATTATCATTTATGGGCATCAAATATACAGATCTGATGGCAAGGAGAGGGTAAAAATGCAGGAAAAAAGAAAGAGTAAAAGATTTATACTTGAAGCTGAAATAGCAATGGAGCGTGTTGACGGCTCAAAGAACAGGCTTGTTCCTATCGAGATTATTGACGTATCCGGGACAGGAATAGGATTTTCCTGTAAGGAGATACTGGAGATGAATTCCATTTACAAACTGCAGCTTAAGATATGGACGGGTGATCATGTCGATGCACTTATTAACATAGTTCGTTTTGATAACAGCAAGGACACAGAGTATATTTACGGAGCCAATTTCGTAGGTATGCCTGGAAATGACACTACCAGGTTCAATATCCATGAGCTGTTTGAGGCAGCAAATAATCAATAGGAGTATTAATCGAGGAGAAAATGATGAGTAAAAAACCAACTGTGCTTATGATCCTTGACGGATTCGGATTAAGCGATGAACATGAGGGTAATGCCGTATATCAGGCCAAAAAGCCCGTTATTGATTCGCTTATGAGAGATTATCCGTATGTTAAGGGACTTGCAAGCGGAATGGCCGTTGGTCTTCCTGACGGGCAGATGGGCAATTCCGAAGTGGGCCACCTTAATATGGGAGCCGGCAGGATCGTCTATCAGGAACTCACAAGGATAACCAAGGAGATCGAGGATGGATCGTTCTTTGAGAACAAAAACCTTATGAGGGCCATCAATAACTGTAAGGAGAATGATTCGGCACTTCATCTGTACGGACTGCTTTCGGATGGAGGAGTTCACAGTCATATAACACATCTGTTCGGACTGTTGGAGCTTGCCAAGCGTAATAACCTGCGCAAGGTATACATTCATTGCTTCCTGGACGGCAGGGATACACCGCCTACATCCGGTATCGATTATATCAGACAGCTTCAGAGCAAGATGAGGCAGATAGGGATCGGAGAGATCGCTTCCGTTACAGGCAGATATTATGCAATGGACAGGGATAATAATTATGACCGTGTAAAGCTTGCTTATCTTGCACTTACAAAGGGTGAAGGACTTAAGGCCGCAAATGCGGAAGAGGCTGTTTCAGCCTCCTATGACAGAGATGAGACGGATGAATTTGTAAAGCCCACTGTTATCGTGAACGGGGGTGTGCCGGTAGGAACGATCAATGATGATGATTCCATCATATTCTTTAATTTCAGACCTGACCGCGCAAGAGAGATCACGCATGCATTCTGTGATGATGAGTTCCGTTCATTTAAGCGCGAAAAGAAGCTGGATCTGGTTTATGTATGCTTTACCGACTATGATCCCCTTATCGAAAACAAATATGTGGCATTCGAAAAGGTTGCGGTAACGAATACTTTCGGCGAGTATCTTTCATCACTCGGACTGACACAGGCCAGGATAGCCGAGACCGAGAAATATGCACATGTAACATTCTTCTTCAACGGCGGTGTGGAGGAACCCAATCCGGGTGAGACGAGGATCCTCGTCAAATCACCTAAGGTTGCAACATATGATCTTCAGCCGGAGATGAGCGCTTATGAAGTGTGCGACAATCTTGTCAAAGCGATCAAATCGGATAAATATGATGTCATAATAATCAACTTTGCAAATCCCGACATGGTTGGTCATACGGGAGTCATGTCAGCAGCAGTAAAGGCTATCGAGGCTGTTGATGAATGTGTGGGAAGAGCATATGAGGCGATAAAGGAAGTTGACGGTACACTGTTTGTCTGTGCCGATCACGGAAATGCCGAGGTCATGATCGATCCCGCCAACGGCGAGCCTTATACGGCCCATACGACCAATCCGGTTCCGTTCATCCTCGTTAATTATGATGAGAACTATACACTTCGTGAGGGCGGATGTCTGGCAGACATCGTACCGACACTGCTTGAATGCATGCATATAGAGCAGCCTCATGAAATGACCGGAAAATCACTGCTTGTTAAGAAATAATACATTTTTTTGTAAATATAAGGGTTTGTTTGTGTAAGATGTATAATCTGCTTGCAAACAAACCCTTATTTTTTTATAATAGTCTACAGGTGTTTTTACATCAAATATAACGATTTTGGAGGAAGTTACAAAATGAAGGTTTATCCCAGTAACAAGATACGTAATGTCGTGATCCTTGGTCATGGCGGATGCGGCAAGACAACATTGACTGAGGCTATGGCTTTTTTATCGGGAATCACTACCAGAATGGGTAAGACCGATGACGGAAATACAATAAGCGATTATGACAAGGAAGAGCAGAAACGTCATTTTTCCATAGGAACAAGTATTGTTCCGATCGAATGGGAGGACTGCAAGATCAATATACTCGACACCCCGGGTTATTTTGACTTTGTCGGTGAGGTTGAGGAAGCTGTAGGAGCTGCTGCCGGTGCGATAATCGTTGTATCCGGTAAGGCAGGAGTTGAAGTCGGTACCGAAAAAGCATGGGAGATATGCGAGAAGTATAAGCTTCCCAGGATATTCTTTGTGACCGATATGGATGTTGACAATGCCAGCTACCGTAAGATCGTTGAGGATCTTGAGAACATGTACGGTAAGAAGATCGCTCCGTTCCATCTCCCGATCCGTGAGGACGAGAAGCTTACGGGCTATGTTAACGTTGTAAGTGAAAAAGGATACAAGTGGACGGATGCCGGTAAGGCTGATGAGTGTG
>JBGUNV010000212.1:0-2346 GCA_045117595.1 Lachnospiraceae bacterium | reverse complement strand
TACGCCCGATGATCGCATGAGATTTGATCATGTTAAATTCCTCATCGGTGAGTCTTCCCTGTTTGAGGAGTATCTCCGACGGGATCATGAACTTACCTATATCATAATAGAATCCGCATAAAATAAGCGCCTTTGCATCATCCTCCTCGAGCCGGAACCATTTGGCCGTATAACTGCAGATGAGAGCAACATTTATGGAATGTGTATACAGAAAGTCAACTTCGGCGGTTTCAAGGACCGCAAGCATATCGAGGATGGTGATCTTACTGTGCTTGAACGGTGATGTAATGTCATCGACTATACGAAGCAGTTTGTCTGAATCAAGCAGAATATTTGATTTGAGAAAATCATCCATCATCTGTTTGAATTCGAAGAAATTGCGCGAATATATTTCGAAGAACTGTTTAAACGTCCTGCTGACTTTGATCTTCTCGAAATATGTTGTCTTGTCGTCTTCGGGTTCCCTGATGTTGATACATGTGATCTTGGATATGTTAAGCTTCTGGATCAGATATTTATCAAGAACGGTATTCTTCTTGATAATGACATTCCCCTTATGATCAAGAACATCTTCAGCGGCAATGTTGCCCGGTGTAAGTGCAATAACAGCCTTAAGTTCCATAAATATACCCCCTCTTTGCCCCTAGTATAAAAATCATGCTCTTTATTGTCAATAATTAGGATTAACTTTTTTACGGAATTTTGATATAATCAAGTGAGTTTTGCCCGGGGAGGGTTTGCGGTGGTTCGTTTTGTTGATAGACCATATGTCACAAAAAAGGTGGAACCGAAGATTTCCTCCATAAAATGGAAGTTACTGTGCGGCATCGGAATGACCCGCATCTTTTTCATTACTCTTGCGGATAACAGGAATGATCTGTTTGATATATATCCGGCTGCCGTATTTAAACAGAAACGTATAAGGAAAAGCGACCGTATCATAATAGGAGTTGCGGACAGCGCAAAAGGAGCCCGTGAACTGATAGAAGAGATGATAGGTGAATGTATGCATAAGGGCAGCCTTTCCGATATACGCGGATATTTTGAGAACTATATCAGGGATCATATATAATGCTTGCGGTTTTACTGACAATACTCAAGATCATAGGCATAATACTGATATCGGTATTGGCTTTTGCGCTTCTTATTATACTGATCCTTCTGTTAGTGCCGTTCAGGTATAGTATAAAGGGGAATAAAGGTGAACCCGCTGATGATATATCATTCAGAGTCAGTGTAACATTCCTTCTGCACATGCTGTCCGGCGGGATCTCATATGAAGAGGCTGAATTTGATCGGTATGGACGGGTTTTGGGGATCAGGATATGGCCCCGGAAGAAAGATAAAAAAGAATCCGAAGACGGCGATGTTTATGAATATACCATGGATATGAATGATCAGCCCGAAACATCCCCGCCTCCCGGGACTGAAGATATTCATACGACTGAGACCGAACAGATATCCGATACTGATACGGATACTGTTGCTGAGGAAAGCGCAGATAATTCATATCCGGAAAATGATAAGGACAGTGAAAGCTTAGATGATAAGGACAGTGAAAGCTTAGATGACAAGATATCGAAACTCCTGGACAGTATCACATCACGGTATGATTCCTTATCGGAGAAGACAGTCAGGATCAGAAAGGAAATCCGCTTCTGGGACAAAATGGTCCATGATGACCGGAATCAGAATGCGGTAAGTTTTGCAAAGGAAATCCTGGTTCGATTTCTTAAAAAGATCGCACCCCGCAGGATAAAAGGTTTTATCCATTTCGGAACCGATGATCCGGCAACAACCGGAAAGATCCTGTCTTATCTTGCGATATTTTATCCGGTCCTTCCGAGGAAACTGTTGATAGATCCGTCTTTTGAGGATACACTTATATACGGTAATATAAGTATCAGGGGAAGGATAGCACTGATAACGGTCGGTACGGCGTTGCTTCGTCTGTATTTTAACAAGGACTGTAAGAGGCTGTATCGTATTTATAAGAGACATAAAGGAGATAATTAATATATTAACGGAGGATAATTATGGCAGAAAGCAGTTTTAATTCAGTTGTCAATTCACTTCTTAACGGAATGGAAGGTTTCCTGTCAAGCAAGACCGTGGTGGGAGAGCCTGTTGTTGTAAAGGATACTGTACTCATACCTTTTGTTGATGTTTCATTTGGCGTGGGAGCAGGAACCTTTCGCGGTGAGAAGAAAGATAACGGAGCCGGAGGTTTAAGCGGTAAGATGACTCCGACAGCGGTCCTGGTGATACAGAATAATTCAACAAGAGTTGTGAGCATCAAGAATCAGGATACCATGACCAAGATAATCGATATGGTTCCGGAGATAA
>JBGUNV010000211.1:0-18273 GCA_045117595.1 Lachnospiraceae bacterium | reverse complement strand
AACTATAATCTGCTGATTTTCCAGGATCTTTTCTAGCCTATCATCTCCGGACATGTGCCGTATAAGCGCAAGTGTATCCTTGTCCTTGCAGTTTTCATTAATGAGCATATCGATACCGCCGACTGCCTGAGAGACGGAAGTAAACTCACCCTTGCTCATGCCCTTTTCCTTCATGTCGATGAACTGATATTTCATGTTCCGCTCTTTGAAGAACCGCTCCGCTTTCTTTGTGTCATTGCACTTTTTCGTTCCGAATATCTGTATCATTTTCTTCTCTTAATAAACCTCAGCATGTTTTTAATTCTTAAGCTTTCTTTTTCTGTACTGATCGATCTTTTTAATTATGGAATCCACAAGCTCATCCTTCGTTTTTAACCCGGCACCGTTCTCATCAACTGCCCGGTAATAGAAATCATTGATCCTGATGTCATAATACCCGGTCTTTTCATACAGCCAGATAAGTGAATCCGCTATGGATCCGGCAAACCGCTCTATCTCGTCATCATCTGCAGTATCAAGGTCTATTCCCTTAAAAGTGACATCCGTATCAAAATCGCAATATTTACTGCCTTCTATGGCCTCATCCATGGACTCAAAGAAGACCTCTTTGTATGGTCCCCGGACAAAATAAAACGAATCCTGTGTATCGTACTCATAAGTATCCACATACGGAATCTGAGGAAAATACTCATCCCTGAGGCTGTTCTGATAATCCACGAGCTTCTTACTGTAATAATGCTTATTCCACTCCTCGTGGTATTTATCCTGCATCTCGTCCTCGACCCACTGCACCCAAAATTCGATGCCGTTCTCATCCGTACCGTATATACCGACTGCATAACCGTATTCTCCCCAGCCATGCTCCTCTCTCACATCAAAATCATGCCCGGGGTATTTCCGCTCAAGCGCCCAGTCTGTCTTCTGTTTGTAATAAAACCGCTCTGCAGGCCCCATATAACCGAGAAACCAGAACACGCCCCGGATAAACACAAAGACAGCTATAGCTATAACAGCTCCAACTCCTATAATGATCCACAAAGCGGTTTTTCCTGATTTATGCTTCATATCGTTTAACAATCGTTGCCGATTCTCCAATATTAACTATTCCCCGAAAAGTACCGGTGCTATACCGAAGTCCATTCCGGAATTTTCGTCTGATGAATAATCACCCTCAGATGATTTGATCATAGAACGCTCATAGTGGTCCAAGGGATTTGACAAACATTTGCCCCCTGTTACCTGTTAAAGTTCATTCATATCAAGCTGTCTGCCCAATTTATCTGTTCTGTTATCCATATCGTCATCTCCCGGCCGTAAAACGAATGCTTTAGTATATTATATCATAAGAACCGTCACATTTTTTCACGCAACTAAACCCCTCGTAAGATCAGATTTTTCTGAATATATTGGCAAGAAGGGCTCCTGAGATATTGTGCCAGACCGAGAATATTGCGCCCGGGACCGTTGCCATGGACAAATCCGGAAATGCTGTTCCTGCAAGTGAAGTGGCAAGTCCGGAATTCTGCATACCTATCTCTATCGAAAGAGCTTTCTTTTTGGACATTGGAAGCTTGAGGGTTGCCCCCAGCGAGAATCCCACTAAATATCCGAGAATATTGTGAAGTATGACAATGACAAATACAACAGCACCTGTTTCTAGTATTCTTTCTGAGTTGTGAGAGACAACAGCTGCAACTATCAGAGTTATAGCGGTCACCGACAGAAGAGGAAGTATATCTGACACTTTCTCTGTGTATTTACCAAAGATTTTGTTTATAACGAAACCGAGACCTATCGGTATGATAACTACCTTTATAATAGAAAGAAACATGCTCAAAATATCCACTGTGACTGTTGTCCTCAGGAGCAGGTATGTTATTGCCGGCGTAAGAACAGGAGCAAGTAAAGTGTTGACACTGGTCATACCTACGGAAAGAGCCACATCCCCCTTGGCCAGATAAGTCATAACATTGCTTGCGGTACCGCCCGGACAGGTTCCTACAAGAATTACTCCGGCCATAAGAGCTGCATCAAGCCCGAAAGCCTTTCCAAGAACAAATGCCAGTATCGGCATAACTGTGAACTGGGCAATACAGCCGATAATAATATCTTTGGGGCGCTTGAATACTATCGCGAAATCTTCAAATCTTAACGTAAGGCCCATACCAAACATTACGATCATAAGCAGATAGTTTATCCATGAGGTCTGTACCCACAGGCACGATGCTGGTATGAACAGCGCCAGTACAGCTATGGCCAGAACAATGACTGCCATATATTTTCCCACAAAATCACTTATCTTTTTCATCTTCTGTATCTCCCTCTGCTTTAGTATTTCTTCTCCTTTTGTCCCCCCACTGACCAGTGGATACATTTTAGCATAAAAAGGGCGGAATTTGGGTCAGACATGATCAGACAGGCATAAAATAAGCACCGGGCGCTGACCCTATGCAGCGCCCGATACTTAATTTAAGGGAGGTTAAAAATGAAAAAGAGTTTTGTTTTGGCTGTTTTCTTATCTTTGATATATATATCGGCAAAATCTGAAATCACTTAACCCCCGTTTTGTGATTATTTGAATTTAAACGGTGGTCCGCAGAAAATAATGCAGGCCATCATAGTTCCCTATATCCGCATCTCGTAACTGATGATCTGTCGTAACAGTATCACTCGGAAAACTATCATGGAAGTGTCACTACTTACCATTAACAAGCTTTAAGAACTTCTTGTCGTTCATCTGCTCATTCGTAATATATTCTCCATCATGAAACAATGCATAGTTCGTGATCGGGGTCGGAGCATTCTGAGCTTCTTCTCTTGTTTCGATATGATAAGCGTGAAATGGTATATCATTCTCCATGGCTGTCTGCTCCAATACCGGGACATATTTCGCATTGAACGGGCACTGGCTGGTATAATACAGAACATATCCCATCTTATCTGTATGAGGATGTTTTGCATTTTCTTTAAAGGCCGGAGCCTGCGAATTATTATCAAACGGAAGATACCAGAGCCAAATACCGTTATCTGCTTTATCGCACACGGAAAACCCCTTATATTTCAGAAACTTCGGATCTGCCAGAAACGGCATCTTCTTTGCTGCTGCCAGTATACACAGCCCCTTTTTTCCCTTTTCCTTGCTGTCTTTTATACATGCATCCAGCAGATCCGTTGAATAACCATGTCCCTTAAGGGATCCGGATACCCACAGACAGTCAATATACATATACCCGTCGGCATTGATCGGAACCCACGCATTCTCTGCCGGAATATACTCAATAAAACACTTGCCGCGCTCTACACTCTTTAGAAAAACAAGACCTTCATCAAATCTGTCTGCCAGCCAGGCCTTCTTAGAGGAAACCTGCACATCCTTATTATTGGAAATGGCACAGCAGATGTGCTCTTTTTCCAGATTTTCCCTTGTAACCCGGATATATTCCATAAGATCAGTCCTCCTTTATTCTTATCGGATGCCGGATCACAGTTTTCAGCTTTTCCGGCGCTGTTTTCCTCGCATCACTCAGGTAGATCTCGTGGTGGAGTCTTTTATCGGTAATATCAAGAACATATCCCTGTTCTTCCATAAACTTATGCATCGCCTCTACCGTTGCGGGCTCGTCATCATAAGAGCCGATATGCATACACTGCACACACACCCCTTCATCATATGAAAAGAACTCGACTTTTGAGAAATCCTGTTTCTTTTTTGCAGCAGCTTCCATGACTGCCCGGTCAAAATCCTTCTGCTTCACAAAATCCGGCAGACGAATGACGGATATCCAGTTAAAAGAATCCTTATGGGCATAATCAACACCTGCCACACCATCCATCCACCAGAATCCTTCCAAAGGAGGCACTACATAATCAAAATATCCCTCAATCTGATCATTGCCTTTCTTACTCATCCTGATCGTAAAAGCAATACCATACAGAAGCCCTATTACCTGTTTGTACTCGCCGTCTTCATCATTTGGATTACCGCTGCCGCGTACCGCTATATAATTCATCTTAGGTACAGTCACGATGGAAGGGGTTCCCTTCGGCATATAGAACTCTTTGTATTCCTTCTTAAAATCAAATGCCATTCCTTTTAGCCCTCCGTCAGATCTTTCTCTTCATAAGGTTTATTCCAGGACCCGATCTCGATCAGATTTCCCTCCGGGTCTGCTATATAGCAGGTTCTCTGCCCCCAAGGTTCAAGCTCCGGCTCAAGCACGGGTGTCGCACCGTTTTTAACAGCCTTCCTGTATGTCTCATCAACCTCATCAAATGTATCTACATACAGCGCAATCTCAAAATGACCGTTCAGCCCCTTAATATACTCATATCTCCGGTTTGTCATCTTTTCAAAATCATTCCTGCCGTATAACAGGAAAAGCGTTCCGTCCTTTACAAGATAAACGTTTGATGAATTCTCTTCTTCCTTGATCTCAAACCCAAGCACATCCCTGTAAAACCGTATCATCTTAGCCATGTCCTCGACCAGTAAACCAAAACCGTCTAATCTCATTTTATCAATCCTCCTTAGCATTCATGCACTCTTCGAGTTGTAATACTTCACAGCCCTTATCCGCGTAGTACTTAAGCATCTCATCCATCTTTTTCAGATCATAACTTGTCACACAATCTGATATTACACACACCTTATATCCGGCCTTTACAAGATTATAGCTTGTAGATTTGACACAGGCCGTTGCATCAGCACCGGTGATATAAAACTCTTCTATGCCATTTTTTCCAATAAATCCGGCAAACGATTCACTCGTAAGAGCACTGGCTTTGGACTTTTCAAAAATATACTCTGACACGACCTTTAATTCGGGAACCAGTTCAGAACCTTTGGTATCCGGCTTAAAGGTCCTTGTCTTTTCGGACATATTGTAGTGTCTTATATAAATGACATACATATCCTTTTCCACCGCCCAGTCAATTGCCGTATTGACCTGCTCTATAATCTTTTTGTAATTCTTCGTAATGTCATTTTGAAGGTCTATCACGACCAACGCTTTGTTTTTCATTCCCATTCTCCTTCATATCTTCTTGCTATTTCAGAGGTGATCTGATAGAGCTTTTCCCTGATCTGCTCCGGTTCCAGGACAGTAACCTTATCCCTGCAGGAAAGCATCCAGGCGATCAGTCCTTCATCATCGGCATACTCATGCTCAAACAACAGGCTCCCGTCATCTCTTTCCGTAAAGGAATCCTTACCATACTCCTCCACCAGCTGCCATTTCATAGAAGGATCAAACACCGCCTTCACCAGCCCTTTCGCAGGAAACACTTTCTTGTTTGACAGATCCGGCATCGGGACCTCCCGATTCCCCTCAAAAGGCGCTTCATGGATGATACTATCCATACGATTCAACTTAAACAGTCTGAAATCGTTTCTCAGGAGACAATAGCCATAAACATACCAGCTTGTCCACTTGAAGATCAGATAATATGGTTCGATTTTCCTTTCCGTATCCCCACTCGGTGAATAATACTTAAATCGGATGGTTTTCTTTAACCCAATCGCATCCTGTATGGACTCTATCTTCGGAGCCAGCGAATCCCGATACCACGATGACAGATCTATCAGTATGGAATCTCTGCCACTGATAACTTCAGAGGAGCCTGCCTGAATCTTCTCCATGAGCTGACCGTAATAACTGCTCCCGCTCACGCTGTCCAGACTCCGCAGTCCGGCTAGTATCATCTGCATATCCTTTGATGTCAGGATCGTCTTGTCCATACGGTATCCATCCATAATGCTGATGCCGCCGCCGCTTCCCTGAGCAGTTTTTATGGGAATACCCGCTCTGCATAAATCTTCGATATCACGGTTGATTGTTCTCTTTGATACCTCAAACCTTTCTGCCAGTTCAGGAGCCGTTGTCTTATCTTCCTGCAGTAAGATTGACAATATCCCTATCAGTCTGTCTATTTTCATTGATCTGCTAAGCTCTCCTCTCCTGACCCATATATACCATAACAAAACAAACATGACAACAGTGTGTCATGTTTGCAAAATAATCGAAAAATGGACCACTAACCCCGTCCCCCAGGTCCAAAATGCATTCAGGATGTAATGATCATATAATATCAGCCGCTTTGCACCCGACAGCATCCATCAGATCATCAGGTGCGATCTCTATCTGGAATCCGACTCTACCGGCACTGACAAATACCTTGTCAAATCCCGCTGCTGTTTCATGGATAAACGTAGGAAACAACTTCTTCATCCCGATCGGAGAACATCCGCCATGAACGTATCCGGTAAGCGGAAGCAGCTCCTTCTGCCTGATCATGGCAACAGCTTTCTCTCCGCAAGCCTTTGCAGCCTTCTTCAGATCAAGTTCCGCTCTGACCGGAACAACAAAAACATAGTACGCACCACTCTTTCCCTGCGTCACAAGTGTCTTGAATACCTTGTTCGGATCCTCTCCGAGAATAACCGCGATCTCTTCACCGCTTAGCGTGGCATCCGGTTTATATGCATGGCTCTCATACGGGATTTTCTTTCCGTCAAGAAGCCGCATTACGTTGGTCTTTTCCTCTTTCTTCATATACTATACCTCAAATCATATTCTATCCTACATCGCACATTTATGAAAGTAAAACAAAACCCCCAATATGTGGTAAAATAAATCTATCCATCCGTTCCAGACAATCTTAGTCCCACTAGCAGACAGAGGTGATTCAACCATGAATATTGATCAATCGGCTTTTAATCAGGTTGCAGCAACCCTTGCAAGGCATTTTGACAGTATGTACTATATCGAGATTGAATCGGGAAATATGTCCTTCTTACAACCAGAGGGTTCGTGTTAAACGATAAAGACGGCAATCCGGAATACTTCGGTGGCATTATAATTCCACAATAACTAAAACACTTGCCACTATGCAGAGCATAACTGTGCAGGAAAACAAGGAGATATCAAAATGAGTGAGACATGTAATCATGATTGTAACAGCTGCGGTGAGGACTGCTCCGAACGCAGTAATGAGCCTTTTGATTTTTCAGCGCCCGAAAATGCAGGTAGCCACATAAAAAAAGTCATCGGAGTCGTAAGCGGCAAAGGTGGGGTCGGAAAATCCCTTATAACTTCTCTGATGGCCGTTATAATGCGGCGACGGGGACATGATGTGGCTATCCTTGATGCGGATATCACAGGGCCCTCGATCCCCAAATCTTTCGGGATACATGAACAGCTTGTTGCCGACGAAGACGGTATCATTCCCGCTGAAAGCAAAACGGGTATCAGGCTGATGTCAGTGAATCTCATGCTGCAAAACGAGACGGATCCCGTGATCTGGCGCGGTCCTATACTTGCAGGCACTGTCAAACAGTTCTGGACTGATACTAAATGGGGCGATATCGACTATATGTTTGTGGACATGCCTCCCGGAACCGGTGATGTACCGCTGACAGTATTCCAATCGCTTCCGCTTGACGGAATACTGATCGTTACCTCTCCGCAGGAGCTTGTCGGAATGATCGTTGAAAAGGCTGCCAACATGGCTGAAATGATGAATATACCGGTTCTCGGGATAATTGAAAACATGAGCTATTTCAAGTGTGACGAATGCGGCAAGGAACACCATATCTTCGGGGAAAGTCATCTTGAAGAGATTGCCGACAGGGCCGGTATAAGCGAGATCGCACGTCTTCCGATCGATCCGTCTGTTTCAAAAGCCTGTGATTCAGGCAATGCAGAACAGCTCGATGCTCACTGGCTTGATGATATCGCAGACATGATAGAAACCATATAGAAACCATATGAACAGATAATCCGCCTTCCTCCTTTTGAGCTGATAATCATCTGTTCTATATGCTCACAACTCTTCTTCTATCTCAAATCTTACTTTACCTTCCCTGCAAGTACCTTCTGCTACAAACTCCAGATTAACTTCACCCGGTTCCGGTGCGAATGATGAATCTATATCTTTTCCTGCTTCTAACCTGAACAGTTCTTCCTTTTTACCCTCTGTCCTTTTGTAAACAACAGCGCTTCCTTCTTCAAGACTCGCACTGTAATGGATCCTCTCATCTTCATTTGCCGATAAGGTAAAGTTCATATTTCCCTTAAACTTCCTGAAATCCATGTATGCGCTTGTTTTCGTATTTCCATGCGTAAATCCAACCGCACTATAACTCTCTGATGAAATACCGGCACAACCGGCAAGACAAAATGCTGTTATCACAGCAGTCAGCAGCAATCTTCCTGTTCTTTTCACAAAGATACCCTCTTTCTATTTATTTATATATCGAGATCTTACTGGCGACCTGCCCATTCAATGAACACCCAGATAAGCCTCAATATCAGCCTATATACGATAAATAATCCGAAAGCTATTAGGGGAGCGATCCAAAGCGGTTTCCCAAGAAAGTATATAACGATACCGGCGATCACGGTCGTTATAACCAGAAACTTCGCAGCAAAGATCCACCAACTCAGGGTCAATATGGCTCTTCCGAGCTTTTCATCACGATCATTCTGATCAAATGCCATATAATTATTCCGTCCTCTCAACGAAAAAATCCGCAGATATATCGTCTTCTATGATTTTTTATTGAAGGCATATCCCAGAAATCCGCCTACTATACCGCCTACGATATGGGCGGTATTTGATATGTTATCTCTTACTGCTATTCCTTCGAATATCTGCTGTCCTATGAAAAATACCGCCACAAGTATAAAAGTTATCGGGATCTCACCTTCCTTAAAGCCCGTAAACGACGACAAAAGTATGAAGGCAAATACCACTCCGCTCGCTCCGCAAAGAGCCGAGTGAGGGAAAATAATATAGTTTACAAGGCTTGTTGCAAGTGCGGTTACAGCAACCACACCGGCAAGCGTTTTGGATGTGTACTTCTCCTCAAGCATCGGACCAAGGAGAAGTATGTAACTCATGTTTCCAACATAATGGGCAAAGTCAGCATGTCCGAATATATGCGTAAATGCCCGGATCCACGTTGTAGGATAGTATATCGGGGATCTGTATGTCATAAAGAGAGCATGAAGTACTGCGCCTCCTGTCACAAGTCCGAGAATGGTTGCCACAAGACTTATTCCTACAATACACAGAGTTACAGGCGCATTATATGAAATCTTAAACTTTTTCATCATAGACCTTCCTGATCACAACTGATACTCATATAACTCGTAATCCGTCCAACCGGTATCAACATAAAACATCTTAAGTGTATGCAGATATTTGAACCCAAGCCCGGAATACAACTTCCCGGCAGGCCTGTTCCCTTTAAGGACATCAAGCCGGATGGCTTTCTGTCCTTCTGCTTTCGCCTTATCGATGACAAATCTTATCATTTGTTTGGCAACACCTCTGCCGGTAAAATCCGGGTGCACCCCGAGAGCATGTATGACGGTAACCTCATCATCCTCTGCCTTCGTCGGCCAGTCAAACTCCTTATAGCTTTCGTTGAAACTGTGATTAACAACCATGGCTCCGGCAATAGAGTCATCCTCTACGGCTACATAGTATTCTCCCGCCTCTATGCATTCCTTTAACATATCGCATGACGGGTAAATATCCTTGATCCATCCGGCTCCATATTGCCGGTCTGCCATTGCATCTATAAGCGAATGATAAAATTCCCTTAATTTTTCGTATTCCGTTGTACAAACAGTCCTTATTATCATAACCGACACCTTTTAAGGATCAGTCCTCTCCCACAAGATGAACGGTTCTGTAATCATGTCCGCATGACGGCAGGAACTTTTCTATCACATCTTTTGTCTTAAGTTTAAGACTGGATGTACATACACAGGGATGGCAACCGAGATCCTCACCCTCAAGCACATCTTCGTCGATCAGAAGCTGTACGACATGCTCCTTATCATTCATAAGTCCCATGATACTGACAGCTCCCGGTTCTATATCAAGATATTTCAGCATATCCTCCGGATCGGCAAACGATAGCCTGGCAGAGTTTATCTGCGATGACAGTTCTTTTGTCTTGAACTTCTTGTCTCCGGGCATCATCAGCAGATAAAAAGCTGTCTTCTGTCTGTTGCAAAGAAAAAGATTCTTGCAAATGATCACTCCGAGGATCGCATCTATCTCATTGCACGCCTCCATATTGTCGGCTCTTTCATGATCCGTTCGATAATACTCTATACCCAGATCATCCAGATAGTCATATGTCCTTATCTCTCTTTCGAGTCTTCCTTCACAGTTTTCAGGTCTTCCTTTAAAGAGTTCCATATCTTTTGCTCCTTTTATAATCCTTGTCTATATTAGCACAGTTAATGGCACAGGTGTACTTATGTATAACATTTCTCACTGTTCTTATCAATGATCTGCCATACTCGAAAGGTATCGTCACCCTGCTGTTATATGTATTTTACTATAGGCTCTTACGGGAGTAGTATAAGGTCAGAAAGAGGGACAACCTCTTAAAACCGGAAACAAAGGGCTTACATTCAAAAAGGAGGCGGTATATATGTTAAAGAAGATCGTAGAGTTTTTTGAAGAGTATTATGAGGAGTTTTCACATTCAGAAAAATGGTGAGATACAGTATTGCTGCAATGACTTCCTTATAAAGGCGGGCATCAACTGATGCCTGCTTTTTCAATATTCTCCCCCAATATCAAATATCATTATCCTGTTTCTGTTATCATCCTCCGGGAAAAGACCGGTACAGTCGATCTCATCATGGAACATGACCTCGGAAAGTCCGGAAAGGTACGCGATATAAGCGTTCTGCGGATAGTAAAAGAACATACGGATGTGTCTCGGAACCTTTCTGTAAGATTCAAGTACCTGCGTCATGACACGCTTGAATACCCTGAAATGGAACGGATTAAAGAAAAAAATCCTGTTGACGGTATCGGACAGAACATAATTCTGTGCCTTCATGTTGAGAAACTCTATATGTAAATCCCTCCCGTCTTCATATGAAGCCAGATTCTTTACGGCTTTCTCATGAAACTTCCTGACAAGTTCGATACCGGTTGCCCTGCATCCTGTCCGATCGGCCAGGTAGATGACGGCTCTTCCCTTGCCGCTGCCATAATCCAGCAGATGATCCTCACTTGTGATCAGTCCGCTTTCAACAAGTCTGTCAAGAACGGAATAAGACGTCGGCTCATATGGCAGGATCTGCGTATCTGCGCAGGACTCATCACGACCTTCCGTTTCAATATGCAGTTTTGCATCCATTAGAAAATCATCAAACACCATATATTGATTATAACACGCTTACTATCAGTTGCTCTTCCGGGATTATTCTTTTATACTTGTAACAATGGTCATCTGTGATGTACATTAATGATCCCGATTTAAAAAGGAAGGAAAGAATATGAACATAATATCGATAATAGCTGAAGAGATAGGAGTAAGGCCCGGCCAGGTCGAAGCTGCCGTTAAGCTCATAGACGAAGGAAACACTATCCCGTTTATCGCAAGGTACAGAAAAGAGGCCACGGGGAGCCTTGATGACGAGAAGCTCCGTCTTCTTCACACAAAACTTACATATCTCAGGAATCTTGAGGCCCGAAAGGAAGAAGTTATAGCTCTGATAGATGAGCAGGGAAAACTTACCGAAGAACTCAGGACTTCTATCCTGTCAGCAGAAAAGCTCGTGACTGTTGAGGACCTTTACCGGCCTTACAAGCAAAAGAAAAAGACCCGGGCGGAGGCCGCCAGGAAACGGGGACTTGCTCCTCTGGCAGCCTTTATCATGAAACAGGATACCGACAAACCTGTCGAAGAAGCAATAAAGTATGTCACGGGTAAAATTGAACCCGCATCCTCAAACAAGGAAGATATAGTAAAAGCCGCCGAAAAGGAGGTGCCTGATGTAGCAGCTGCAATAGCAGGGGCTTCCGACATAATCGCCGAGGAGATCTCGGATAATGCCACATACCGTGAATATATACGCGGCATTACATCCGATGAGGGTCATCTGGTATCTGAAGCCAGGAATCCCGAAGAAGATAGTGTATACAGGAATTATTATGATTTTGACGAAGCCGTAAAAAAGATCGCCGGTCACAGGATACTCGCCGTAAATCGCGGTGAGACCGAAAAGGTCCTTACCGTATCCGTTAAGGCTCCTGAAGAGCGGATCATCAGTTACCTCGAGAAAAAGACCATAACTGCTGATAATCCGTATACAACACCGATACTAAAAGCGGCCGTTTCCGACTCTTATAAGCGTCTCATAAGTCCTTCCATAGAACGAGAGATCAGAAACGAACTTACACAAAAAGCGCAGGACGGCGCGATCGAAGTGTTCGGCAGGAATCTGAAACAGCTCCTCCTGCAGCCCCCTATAGCCGGACAGACTGTACTCGGATGGGATCCCGCATTTAGAACCGGCTGTAAACTTGCGATTGTTGACCCTACCGGAAAAGTGCTCGATACAAAGGTCATATATCCGACCGCACCGCATAATAAGATCGAAGAATCCAAGAAGACATTAAAATCTCTCATAGAAAAATATAAAGTATCCCTTATATCAATAGGAAACGGTACCGCCTCAAGAGAATCCGAACAGGTCGTATCACAGCTGTTAAAAGAGATCCCTGATAAGGTGTCATACATTATAACCAACGAAGCCGGAGCAAGTGTATACTCGGCAAGTAAGCTCGCAACCGAAGAATTCCCCGAGTTTGACGTGGGCCAGCGAAGTGCCGCATCTATAGCACGTCGCGTACAGGACCCGCTGGCAGAACTTGTCAAGATAGAACCCCGATCCATCGGGGTCGGCCAGTATCAGCATGATATGGATCAGAAGAAGCTTTCGGAAACTCTTACCGGAGTTGTTGAAGATGCCGTAAACTCCGTCGGTGTTGACCTAAATACAGCTTCGTTCTCTCTCCTGTCATATATCTCCGGCATTACACCTGCCGTAGCAAAGAATATAGTTGCCTACAGAGAGAAGAACGGTAAGTTCCATTCAAGAGCTGAGCTTCTTAAAGTCGCCAAGTTGGGCCCCAAAGCTTTTGAACAATGCGCCGGATTTTGCCGTATCACGGACGGTGATGAGCCTCTTGACTCTACTGCCGTGCATCCCGAGTCTTATCCCCAGGCAAGAGCGCTTCTTGACAGGATAGGCTGTAACATCAGAGATGAATCTGCTATACGTTCATTTAAGAAAAGCGTTACCGATCTTAAAAAACTTGCTGAAGAACTCGGCTGTGGCGAGATAACCCTTACAGATATCCTTTCTGAACTTGAAAAGCCTGCCAGGGATCCGAGAGATGAAATGCCCAGGCCCACTCTTCGTTCCGATGTAATGGAAATGAAAGATCTGAAACCCGGAATGAAACTAAAGGGAACCGTTAGAAATGTCATTGATTTCGGTGCGTTTGTAGATATCGGAGTTCATGAGGACGGTCTTGTCCATATCTCCCAGATGTGCGACAGATTCATAAAACATCCTCTCGAGGTCGTCTCGGTAGGTGATATCGTTGAGGTTACCGTACTTGAAGTCGATGAAAAAAAGGGACGTATAAGTCTTACCATGTTAGGAGAAGGCGGCAGGAAGGAAAAACCCGCGAAACCCAAGGACAGACCTTCGGGCAGCAAGGGTAATGATAAGAAAAACAATGATTTCGGACCGGGCACAATGGCATACGCCCTGGCCAAACTGAAAAGATAAGATCAACGGGGACAGAATTGACTCTTCAATGCATGCTGTGATCTATGAGCTCCGCCATCTTTTTGGCATTATCACCCTTTTCAAGCATCAATATGAGCGGCTTTTCTTCCCCGTATTCTATCTTGATCTTTTTTACGGGGATTCCCCTTCCGCAGCAGCAATGCGGATTATACGTGCTGTCATGTATGCTGACGGCATTTATATCAGATATCGGCAGATACCTGCCCTCGAAGTACACGGCCTTTTGGGATACCATATACTTTTCCACCCTTTGGGCACTCTTCCTGTCTGTTTTGATATCATCTATCTCGGTTTGTGTGATACTGTTCCATCCCATTATCCTGTACCTCCCAGTCAGATCAGTATATCTTCTCAATTTCTCCGGTTATACCGTACCGCTCTCTGAAATCGTCAAGATCCGCTTCATCCCTTATCAGCATGATCTCTTCAAAAGCGCCCGTCTGAAGGTTTCTGAAGCCCGCAACCTGCTCACCGTTACAGATGCTGGCCTTTATCATGGGCTTTTTTACAGCCGCATCATATGTATCTTTTTCTTTTTTCCTGTTCTTCTTAAAAAGCATACGGCACAATACCCTTTTGCTCAGACTGACATCAGTATCGCCCTGCAGGGAGCCCCGTCAGCACCGCCAAGGTTGATAGGAGCTGCATTTAACATGTACACTCCCTCCGAAACACCGCCAAGCCTTACTCCTTCAAGGAGAACTATCTCCTCGGAAAGCATTATCAGATGTACTGCCCGGGGAGCATCCTCAGGCCCTACCGTCTGTGATTCATTTCCGAACAGTTTTATATGTTCACCTGCAAATACTTTTGCTGCTTCCTCTGTCACTACAGCCTTGCCCTTAACAAGTATTCTGAACGATGCCTTATCATCCGGACACGGATACTTTTCGTCGGCTTCTTTTGCCTTTTTAATGATATGCTCCGCATCATCTGCCGTTATCCGGCCTTCAAATTCCGATACATACGCAAGTCCTATGAATCTGTTAAGGTCGACCCTGTCGATCGTTTTTTCGCCGTCTATGAAATGATATGGGGCATCAACATGTGTTCCGTTATGCGCACACATCTTTATCCCGGTCAGATTACAGATATCGCCGTTTTCGATTTTCTGCATCTGTATCCTCTCGGGCTGCGGATCTCCCGGAAAAACGGTACAATCAAACACTTCCTGTGATATGTCATATATCTTCATGGATCATCTCCCGTATTACTCGTCATGTCCCTTCAGAGCATTTGCAAATTCTTCTATCTTCTTATCTGTTTCTTCGGACTGTTTTGCCTTGGGATCGATAAAGACCGCTGTTTCCTCAAATGCCGTCTCATTTAAATACTTTGACAGTTTGGAAAGAGCCTTTTCAGCACCGGATCCCGCCTGACAGGCGAATGCGGCAAACCTTTTTCCCGCAAGCGCTTCCCTGTTGTCCTCTATAAATGTTCGTATCGGCGGGGCAAAATTAGATGCCCATACAGGAAACCCGAAGATAATCCGGTCAACTTCGGAAAGATCTATATCATAACTCTCCAGTTCCGGTTTTTCCGCCATTATGGCGCTCTTTCCTCCCCAGAAGAACTTGGCAAAGCCTTTGTCACTGTATGCTTTTACGGGAGTAAGACAGCGTACGCGGGCCTCAAGCATCTCCTTGAGCTTCAGTGCGACATATTCGGTATTTCCCTCCAGCGAAAAATAAACTATCAGATTTCTCATTTACATTGCTCCTTTTCCACAACCGACTGTCAGCAGTCAAGCCGTTGTCTTATTTTTTCATTTATGCTCTCTATGACGGTTACGTTGTCCTCGGGTACAGGGATCAGCCAGATATCGGCATCAACCGAGTTTCTCTTCGTCTTTCCCGCCTTTATTCTGATCTTAACCGCGCTTCTTTCAAAAAGCGGTACCACCCCGAATAACAGCCTGTCGTCCTTAAAGGTCAGATATCCCATCTCTTTTCCGCCTTTACCGCCCACAAACAGCCTGTGATCCGCAACACGCAAGGGGTACAACAGATCGCCTTCCCGGGGAAATTCAAATCCGCCTGATTCTATCATGGCTTTTGAATGATATGAACCGTCTTTTTCGCGCTTCATAAGATCAAATGCCGAATCCGAACCGAAGAACTGGCCCGCGATAAGGTATGTTATGTCCTTTAAGAGCTCATCATCATCCGAACGGCTGATGTTCTTTGACGCATCATCCTCGCCTATGACCGTTTTGGCGGTATCATACAGGCTTTTTAACAGCAGCGGGAAATCTTCATCCTCTATCCACATATATCTTCCCGTATCGACGGTTATTGTTCCGATGATGTTTCCGTTGGCATCTTCCACATATTGATATATGGGACGCTCGATATAGGCGTTGACATTTACCGGCGCATTCCAGCGGATCTTGGGTGCCTCCGATCCGTCCTTGGCATCATCTTCATCAAACACATGAGCGAGCAGATAATTATATGCTTCATTTATCTCATGGACTTCATACGGATAATCATGTACCGTTACCGAATCCGGATGCGTCATTCGCATAAGACTGCGGTATTTCTTCTTCAGGTTCCTTATATCCGAACCGGATTCAGCTCCAAGTATCCGGAGAGCTTTCTTTTTGTTCATCTCCTCAGATCCTGTCCGTAAAGCATCAACTCATTTATCAGAAAATATGATAACATATATGAACGCTGTGATAAAGCGGTCTCTTGCCATTTTTGCGCACTAAAAAACCGGCCCGCCGATGCGAGCCGGTTTCAATGATCATAATAATATCATAACTTAAAGAACTCCAGATCATCATCAAGCTTATGGGCTACTGTCATCAATTCCTCAGCACTGCCCGCAAGCGTATTTATATTGGCATTGATCTCTTCCATGGATGCTGATGTCTCCTCTGTGGAAGCGGCATATTCTTCTGAAATGGCCGACAGCGAACTTATCGCATCTACGATCACAACCTTCGACGCATCGCATTCTTCAGTAAGAGCTGAGATATTATTAACTCCGTCCACAGTCTGGCTGACACCGTCCATAAGTGCATTGATCTTCTCAACGGTCTCATTCAGCACCTTATTAACGTTCTCACCTATCTTGCCGACTTCCTGAGCCTTGGCGCTGGCTCTCTCCGCCTGATTCAGCAGATGTGCCATCTCATTTCGGATCTCGTCAGCAGTTTGTGAAGATTCGGTTGCAAGACTTCCGATCTCTTCTGCAACAACAGCAAAGCCTCTGCCGGCTTCTCCGGCTCTTGCTGCCTCGATCGAAGCGTTAAGTGCAAGCAGGTTTGTCTGTGAAGCTATATTGTTGATACCGTCAACCTTATCATTTACATTCTTAACCGCCGTATTTGTGTCTTCCATTGTAGCACTTATCTCAGCAACAGCTGTTTCCATGGAATCCATGTTCTCAGATAACTGTTCCAGTGCCCTGGCCGATTCCTCCGCCGCAGTACTCATGTCCGCCGCCGATGAAGCAAGAGCCTCCGCATCTTCTGCAACCGTACGGATGGCCTGTGAAAGAGTGTCCACGTTATGTGTCATCTTCTCGATCGATTCGGTCTGTTCTACGGCACCCTCTGCCATATCCTGTACAGCTGACGATATACCATCGGTAGTATCACTCAGATGAGCGGACGTGTCGCTCAGATCCTTGGCCTTGTCGCGTAATGTTCCTGCTATATTCTTAACATCGTTGATAACTCCTGTCAGAACATCTATGAGTGCATTGGAGCTGTCCATCATCTCTCCAAGCTCATCTCCTCTGTCAACGGTATCCTCTGTCTTTTCAAACTCTCCTGCAGCAAGCCTGTTGATGACATTATTTATCCTGATAACTGCAGATACCAGGCGGTTTGCTATGAAGAAAACAACGATCGATGTTACTATGATTATCCCGATTCCTATCAGTACGATCGACAGAGTACTCTTCCTGATCACCGATTCCATCTCGGCCGTCGGTTTGCCGGCAAAGGCCATTCCGGTTATCTTACCGGTCTCGTCCTTGATGGGAGTATAGGCAACACAATATTCCTGTCCGGCAACATCCGTCTTTTCCGATGTATATCTTTGTCCCTTTTTTAATACCGCTTCAACAACCTCTGCAGATGCCTGTGTTCCGACAGGACGTGTTCCATCTGCCTTAACCACGGAAGTAGACGCTCTCGTATCTCCTTCAAAACGTGTGAAATCATATCCTGTCGATGCTTTGCAGTCATCCTCAAGCTGGTTTGTTGTCAGATCCATGTCGGTGATCGCGATCTGTTCCCTGAACATCTCCGCCGAGGCCATAAGCCCTTCGAGAGCTTCATCCATCATTCCAGTACGTAATTTGCTCGAGATCACGATCAGCAGTACTGCCCCGATTATAATTACCGGGAGGATAGACATAAGCATCAACTGTATCCTGATCGAGATAGTCTTCTTTTTGTTCATCTGTTTTCTCCTGTTCCGTCGAGTTTTGTAAATGAACTTCTCAATATAGATTGCTATTAGTTAGATATCTAACTATACTGAAATTATAGTAGTTTTCTTATGTTTATGTCAATAACAATGAAAGCATGGACAGCGTAAATTTACACTAGGAAAAATCAGATATAAAGAACCAACAGATCTGTGAATCAGATATTAATCAAGATCAGAGACTCTTA
>JBGUNV010000210.1:0-8240 GCA_045117595.1 Lachnospiraceae bacterium | reverse complement strand
CCTGTCAGCTGCTGTATTCGTTCCGTTTGCAGCCTTTATCGACAATTCGGTCATCCGGTGGAGCATTCCGTGAACCTCTGCAAGTGCGCCGTCAGCTATCTGCATGACGCTGATACCATCCTGAATGTTATCAGATCCCTGGTTCATGCCCCTTATGAGTGATCGCATTTTTTCGGAAATTGTAAGACCTGCGGCATCATCCGCAGCACGATTGATCCTGAATCCTGATGACAGTTTCTCCATGGATTTCTTGATGCTGTCACCGGTTACATTGAATTGTCTCTGCGCGTTCATCGCGCCAAGGTTATTGACAACCGATATCATCGAGATCCCTCTCGCAACCATACATCAAACGCTGATGTACAGTGTTTCCTTACAGGGATCCTTCCCGACAATATCCGCTTCCGTGCGGATCGTAGTATCTGCTACGTGTTATATATCGGAGTGATATCATATATACTTAACCCTATATAATACTTATATGATCATGACAGTAACTGGAGAACATTCTGTGGTGTCTGCATAGCCTGTGAAAGCATTGCGTTTCCTGCCTGGATCAGGATATTGGTCTTGGTATGGTTAACCATTTCCTTCGCCATATCGGTATCCCTTATCTGAGATTCAGCCGCAGTAGTGTTTTCGACAACATTATCCAGATTGGCTATAGTATGCTCAAGACGGTTCTGCATCGCGCCGTAATATGAACGTACCGCCGATATCCTGGCGTCGGCTTCCTGTGCAATCCCTATAGTAAATCTTGCACTATCAACTGTTGATACATCCATTTCCATACCGTCAAATAAGGATTCGTTGGAGATGCTAAACTGTTTTACAAATATCTGCTGCTCTGACCTGTTTGCAGCACCGACCTGAAGAATAAAACCGTTACGGTCATTACCCTGACCGCCGCCTCCGGTCGAGGGAAGATTCTCCGGGAATACGAATCCGGTACCGAATGCATTCGCATACCATTTATTATCTTTGTTTATCTTATAACTTCCATATGAGCCCGAAGGAGCGGCAAATATTTCCTCTTCCGACTTGGAGAGTGCATCAAGCATTGAACCTGCACCGCCCGTTCCGCGTGCATTAAGAAAATCTTTCATAAATCTGAGGGAATCATCGTCGGAAGATGATGTAAACTTGTTCTGAAAATCAGATACGCTTGTGAACTTACCGTTTGTAACAGTATTGATGGCTCTGTCAAGTATATCGCTTCCGGCTGCTCCGCTCGTACGGATGTCGGAATCGATATTTTCCGCTATCTGAGTAAACAGCTTATCAAGTCCTTCGGCTATGTTGGTGTTGTTAACCTCAGTCTTACCGCTTGCAACCTGGGCCAGATACATGCTGGCTGCATAACCCGCGCCGTAAGGCATGTTTGTAAGTTGAGCCTTATATTGTCTGATCTTATCGTCACTTGAAGACGGATTCAGCTGACCGCTCAACCACCCGTTATCACCACTGCTCATCTGAGCAGTTCCTTCCTTGAACCATTTGGGAAATACACCAAGCATTCCGGATGTAAGCGTATCATCCATCACAAGATGCGTCATCTCATGTGCTATGGTAGCTGCAAGATCAGCTTTTTTCTGAGCCGTCATGGTCGGGAACTTATCTATCGGATAATCCGCCGTATCCACCCACATCTTATATGATGCCACGGAACTTGAAGATGTAGATGTCAGATATATGCTTGCTGTAGCAAGTGTTCCGCCAACACTCTGCGGCGATAATTCAAGTCCTATCTGTATATTGCTCGATGATGCCTTGGCAAATAAAGAAGGAAGTTTTTCCGCAAGTTTGCTTACCGCTGATGCTGCTGCATCAACAACAAAACCTGCCATTTCGGAATTTGCTATGGAAGCCGGATTAGCTGATCCGCTTGACTTGCTTTCCTGAACTGTCGCCGGGTTTCCGTTTACCCCGATGAATTCAAAAGATATGACTGATCTTCCGGCTGTGACTTCACGGCTTATCCCGCCCGTAAGTGATGATGTATCGGCAATAAGGGCTGCAACAGGTCTGTTCCCCGAATCCGGAAAAACTCGAAGTTCATTAAAGATCGATGATTCATGAACCCTGTCAATCTCCTTTGATATCGCTGCGATCTCCTGCTGGATGTTTTGTCTGTCACCATCCGTGTTTGTGCCGTTCGCAGCCTGTATTGACAGTTCCTGGCAACGCTTTAACATTGAATGAACTTCATCAAGCGCACCGTCGGCGATCTGACAGAATGATACGCCATCCTGCGCATTTTCCGAGGCTTTCGTAAGACCCCTGATCTGACTGCGCATTTTTTCGGATATCGTAAGTCCCGCCGCATCATCCGCCGCACGGTTGATCTTGTATCCGGAAGAGAGTTTTTCGGTGGATTTTTTGATACTTCCGGTCGATACACCGAGCATTCTGTTTGAATTGTATGCCAATAGATTATGCGCTATTACCATGTTATCCCCTGTTTAATCCCACATTCCCGTTATTTCCGGCTTCATTGGAGAATTGCATACGGGACATTTTATATGTCTCATCGCCTGTTCATCATTATCATCCGTAAGCACAGGAATATGCCCGCACTCACATGTGCCGGCTGTTATAATTTCTTCACCCTTATTAAAAATATGAAAAGTGGGAACCGATGTGATGGATCTGCAAGAACTGCAATATCCGATCATCTGACGATATGACCAGATTGCATCTTCTTTGTAAGAAGCAAGTCCTGCCTCTATTTCCGATACGGCCTTAGGATCAAAATGTCCTTTGACTGTCTCAAGATCCGAATCGAGCATTCCCTGCCCGATCATAAGATCATATGAATTACCGCAATCATTGCATTTCAGACGGATCATTTCGCCCATTTCTCATCCCTGTCCATAAGCTTGTCTGTTACTAAGGGCTCCGTCCCTGTTTGGTCCGCTTCCATGCGAACCATAAATAATATCGGACTGATCGGGCGAAAACTTAATAGTGTAATAAAATAATTATTCTTCCGTTATCATCTTCACGGGCTCGAGCAGCCTGATCCTGCGGCCGATGAATGCGGCGGTAGCGATTGCTATTCCCGTTATAAGAACAGCCGTCATCACATAGGACAGCGGATATACTGTAAATACAGCCTTTCTGAAACCGAATATCATAAACGCGCTCTTCATGAGATTTGCCCCCGATACAGGTGAGACTGTAAGGCCGACGGCAACTCCTATGAGGATCGCAGGCATATTGGAAAGCATCGTCTGGCGGATCAGATCACCAGAAGTAAATCCGAGCGCCTTGGATACTCCGAGATTTCTCCACTCCTTTGTGATCCTGGCTCTGACTATAAGTGATTCCACGAAGGCAACGATCACGACCGTAAGTATGGCAATGAATACGGCAACGGCTTTCATCCCGGATGACACAACCCGCGTCGTACTTCCAGCAGCTTCCCTGTAATCGGTCACTTCCACATCAGGATACATGTCCTCAAATTCTTCTTTGAATTCCTCAAAACTTCTTCCCTTTTTCAGTATCACCCATATACTGTATTCGTTTGCAGGCGGAGAAACCCGTTCATATCCGTCCGTTGTCATGTATGCCATCATCCCCATGTTATTCATTGTCTGACACATTCCGCATACGCGGTAATCTTCTTCCCTGCCGCTGTTTTTGACAGTGACCGTATCACCGACTCCGATACCCAGACTGTCGGCTGCCGCAGACGCAAACATGATCTCATTACCGTTTTGGGGCCATTCTCCCTCGAGCATGCTCCCGCCTTTTATTTTTTCGGTATCGGTAAATGCCCTGGTCGTGATATTCGATACCTTCCTTCCCTTATAATAATTGAAGGCATACCATACATCCCCGTATACCGATTCCACGGTACTCATTCCGCTTATGTTCTTCATCATGTTCTCATCGCCGTCCACGACCGCATCACAGTCAAACATCCCGGCCAGATTAAGAAGCGCGACCTCATCTCTTGCGTAGGAATCGACCATACCGAATCCTACTATCATGGAGATCGACAGGACAGCCATTATAAAAATTATACCGAGCTTTCCCGTAAACTTTCCGAAGGTATCCTTACATGCCATGGTAAGCGAGATCGGAAGCACACTGTGTTCGAACGAAAAAGTGTTTCGCCTTGCAGTTGCAAAACTTCCCCCGTGAAGTGCCGACAGCACACTTGTTTTGGAATACTCCCTGCCGAGGAAAACAGTCAGGACCGACACTATGATACATACCCCGCCGAAAACAGCTGCCATTATCACCGGATCGGGCGGCTGGTTCCAGGGAAGTCCCAGAGTAACCAGAATGATCACGCCCAGAGGATCGAGAAGGAAGGACCCGGCTGCAAGACCCGCAATACATCCGGCCGATGCTATCAGGAGAAGCTGGAAGAGAAGTATCATGACAAGTTCCCGTACCGTATATCCCGAAGCTTCCATTATCGCGGTATTTTTCATGTTGAGCATGATAAAATTCTTAACCGAGAAATGTATTATCACGAGAGCTATCACAAACATGATGACGGCAAATACGAGCACTATCGCTATAAATATAAGCGGCAGGATAAGGGATGCCGTCTTCATCAGATCAGCCGGAAGAAAATTCATCGTATAGAGATTATATCCCTGATGAGCCCTGCAATATGCAATGTACCAGTCATTGAATTCATTGAAGATCTCATCGGCATACGCTGACCCGTCCCTGTCAGTTCTTTTTGCGGATTCTGAGATATTGGTCTTGACGAGTTTACATGATATGGCCTTTTCGGGATTCTCAAATTCAATATTATTATATGTTCTTTCCGATACATATATGAGATATGTACCCATGTTCATCGGCGAACAGTATATGTTGTCCTCATTAAAGGCCGCGACCTTCAGGGGATATATGTTGTCGTCGATCTTAAGTTCCATAATATCGCCGATATTGTATTCGGTGGAAAATGTAACGGGAAGCACGACTTTATTCCCATACAACCGCGCGTTTTTTGCGGACATTTTCTGGATCGTCCTCTCATCTTCAAAAGATGCTATGGCAAACGAATACTCGCTCCAGTTCTTCACACCTTTGCGACGGTATTTTGCGCCGACCGACAGATATTTTGTCGATTCATATCCTTCCAGATCCTGATTTCCCCTGATTATCTCTGCCAGCTTGTTTTCGGCCGCCCTGTCATCCGATATCATGACCAGTATGTCGGCGGCATCAATCTTTTGCATGGCAGTATCAACTACTCTTCCGGTCCCGATCATATAGGTAAGGCTGACGTAGATCAGCGCCGAGGCCAGAAACGTCAGTATAAAAAAGGTGATCATATCACCTTTTTGCTTCCTGATATTGCTTTTTGCCATAAAAAAATATCGGTACATGCTACCACCCCATATCCTGAAGGAATGATTTCAACCTGTTATGACGGTCCTTTGCTTCTTCAACCTCGGGATTATTCTCATCCTTATAATCCCCCTTGTAGGGTCCGAGCTCTACCTCATCGGAAATGACCCCGTCCGCCAGATAGATGATGCGGTTTCCACGCTCGGCAGCCGCAAGCGTATGAGTGACCATAACGATGCTCTGACCTTCCTCATTAAGGTCTGACAGAATGTTCAGAACGTTCTGAGTGTTCTGTGAATTGAGCGCTCCTGTCGGCTCATCGGCAAACAGCACTTCCGGACTGTTGATGACCCCGCGGACTACCGCAACCCTCTGCTGCATTCCACCCGACATCTGCGTCGGAAACTTGTCCCAGTCCTCCTCCTCTATCTCAACGCGCTTTAACAGTTCCTTTGCTCTTTGTGCAAGAGCCTTCCTGTCCGAGGTCTTTAAAAGGCCCACAACCATGACATTATCAAGCGCGCTCATACTGTCATTTAAGTAATTCTGCTGAAATACGAATCCGACATGTTCACGCCGAAACAGTGCGAGTTTGTCGTTATTAAATCCGGAGATCCTGATCGGATCCTCCTCGGATGTTTCATAGACGATCGATCCCATGCTCGGCCTGTCCATCCCGGAAAGTGCATAGAGCAATGTGCTCTTTCCCGACCCGGAATTTCCCATTATCACGGTAAAATCACCCTGGTATATTTCCAGATCCAGGCTTTTTAGCACCTGTTGTTCGTTCTTCCCCGACGAAAATGATTTTGACAGTTCCTGCGTATATAATATCCTCTTCTTTTCCGTTTCCATCTTTCCTACCGGACCTTCACCTTCTGACCGTCTGTAAGCTCATTCGCATCATCCCATCCGACCGCTTCGCCGGCCTGTAATCCTTCGCACACTTCCGCCATCTCGTCATTCCTGTCGCCGATGGTGACATACCGTTTCTCTGCTCTGTCATTGTTTATAACGAAAACATAATCACCTTCATCATCCGAATACACCGCCTCCATCGGTACAAGCAGTGCATATGCGAGCATGGCCGTCCTGACATGTGTTCTGGCTTCTATTCCGAGTATTATCGAATCGTCGGGATCCTCGATCTCAAGTTCAACCTTTATACCGGGTGTTTCGGTATCTTCACTCGTCTTCTTTCCGATCCTTGACACATGACATGTATAATCCCTGTTCTTGATGTGGGCACTCGCGCTCTGTCCTTCTTCTATATTGATGATGTCATATTTATTGACGTAACATACTACCGCAACATCAGAAAGTGACTGGATCTGTATGAGCTCCCGGCCTTCCGTAACACTTTCTCCCTCCGAAACGCATATCTTTGTCACAACCCCGTCAATATCAGCCCGAATGCCGTCCATCGCCTGTGCTATATCCTTAAGATCCGTTTCGTTGACCAGATCACCCGCGCTCTTTTCGGCTTCCATCATATCCTTTGCGCCTTCGGTCTGCAGGTTCATCTGGGTCGCCGCCTTCTGGCTTTCCATGACGGATTTCTTTTCCTTGTATGTGGTCATGAGATAATTCAGATACTGCAGTTCGTCCTGCCTCTGCAATATCTCCGGATCATACTGCTGATCATGCGTGTTCTGTGCGATCTGTTTTTCTATGTTTTCCCGGGCATGCTGAACTTCTTCAGGATCGTCATCTTCATCCGGAACACAGCACGCCAGATCAGCCTGAAGCTGTGCACCGCGGCTGCTGAGCTCCGATTTTCTGGAGTTTAGAGCCTGCTGGGTCATCAGTATGACCGCCTCCGTATTCTCGATCTGGGCATTCAGCTCGGCAATAGAATTCTTCGCTTCACCGTACAATCCCGAGATACGTGATCCCGTCTGCTTAAAATTGTCATATTCACCCTGATCCGCATCCGAATCAAGCTGTGACAGCATCTGCCTTGTCGAAAGATCCTCGGCATCATATGTGACCAGAATATCACCCTTCCTGACAAAGTCGCCTTCCCTGACATTCACGGTACCTATGCGACCTGCTATCCTCGCAAAATATGATCTTACATCAAGGCTCTCAACCTTTCCGTTGAGTTCAAGTTCACACTCAAGCTGCCCCGTTTCGGCCTTTGCCGTGTTTATCGCGGTACCCGCCGAGGTAGTCACCGAAACTCCTCCGACTGCCACTGCCACTGCCATACACGTTCCTGCGATCAGTTTTTTATGCTTCATAAGACTCATTTCTCCCATCTTTTTGTCGTAACTAAATAATACCTCCTGACGCACTATACTATATGACGCGAGGTATAGCATGTCAAGAGGTATTATATTAAATTTTCATTAAAATCAGATTAGAATATTTAACTACTGCTTATCCACGCAGCTGCTCTTTCCTTCGTAATCGCTCCCGGTCTCCGAACGGAAACGGCTGGTAAATCCGGCGGGATTATCGATCACATCAGCCATAGTATAAAATGCGGCAAGGACCATATGAGGACCGTTGTATTTAAGCGCAAACTTGCCTTCATCAAGCGCTGCCTTGAAACGGTCGATCTGCCACACAAGTATATCGGCAACCGTGATGCCCTCCACCTTCAGTTTGCACAGAAAATCTTTGTGCTGCCTGTAGTAATCAAATTCCTCGATTATGTCCGGATATGCACAGATCCTGTTCCAGAACAGGTCGAGCACGCCTTCTTCCTCATTGGCGTCCTCACAAAGCCTCGCGGCATAATCATACAATTCTTTATTATCGGTCATAATATCTTCCCGCATCCGCAAAAGTATCCGTTACCAGAATATATAGTTCCTGTCGATATCGGACAGGCTCTTTGCTCCGCACATCTTCATCGTATCGGCAAGTTCGGATCCGATCCTCTCGGTAAGCATCCTGACTCCCTCATCCGC
>JBGUNV010000209.1:0-2679 GCA_045117595.1 Lachnospiraceae bacterium | reverse complement strand
AAAATCATTTGCCTTGGAAAAATGTCTGCATCCGAAAAAACCCCTGTAAGCCGACAACGGGCTCGGATGGGGAGCCTTCAGGACAAGCTGCTTCGGATTATTGAGCATCGAAGCCTTACGCTGGGCCGGCGACCCCCATAGCATATATACTATGGGTCTGTCCTGACTGTTCAGAGCCGCTATCGTCGCATCGGTAAATTCCTCCCAACCCCTTCCCCTGTGGGAATTGGCAGCATGCGCCCGTACGGTCAGTACGGTATTTAGAAGCATCACACCCTGATCAGCCCATTTGGCAAGATAACCGCTCTTCGGTATCGGACAGCCTATATCATCATGAAGTTCCTTGTAAATATTCACAAGACTCGGGGGTATCTCAATACCCGGATTGACCGAAAAACAAAGCCCGTGGGCCTGTCCCGGTTCATGATACGGATCCTGCCCGAGGATCAGAACTTTTACTTTTGCCAGAGGTGTTCTGTCATATGCGGCAAATACATCCTGTTTTTTCGGATATATCGTATGGTTGTTGTATTCATCGTTCACGAACCTGTACAACCTGGCATAATAGGGCTTTTTGAATTCAGCCTGCAAAGGTTCGAGCCAGTCATTATCTATCACGTTAACATCTCCTGACGGAAATACCGTTTTCAAACAGGTACTCTTTGAGGTCACTGATCTCCAGCTCCCTGTAATGAAAGAGTGATGCCGCAAGAGCCGCATCCGCCTTTCCCTCGGTTAGAACTTCGAGAAAGTGTTCACGCTTTCCGGCTCCGCCGCTTGCTATTACGGGTATATTGACATTTTCCGAAATGATCCGGGTAAGCTCCACGTCAAAGCCTGCCTTGGTCCCGTCGGCATCCATACTGGTCAGAAGTATCTCACCTGCGCCGAGTTCTGCCGCCTTCATTGCCCATTCCACTGCATCGATACCGCAGTCAACTCTCCCGCCGTTCTTGAAAATATTCCATCCGCTGCCGTCCTCGCGCCGTCTTGCATCTATCGCCACTACAACGCACTGGCTGCCGAACTTGTCTGCCGCATCGCTTATAAGATCGGGATTCATTATAGCAGCCGAATTGACCGATATCTTGTCGGCACCTTCACGAAGAAGCTTCCTGAAATCATCTACCGTCCTGATGCCGCCGCCTACCGTGAACGGTATGAATATGGTCTCTGCCACGGCCCTGACCATATCGGCCACGGTGTCCCTGTTATCACTCGAAGCCGTGATATCGAGAAATACAAGTTCATCCGCACCCGCCTTGTCATACGCGGCTGCAATATCGACCGGATCTCCGGCATCTCTTAAATTGACAAAATTCACACCTTTTACAACACGCCCCCGGTTGACATCAAGGCATGGAATGATTCTCTTGGTATACATACTGATCCTGATTATAATTCAATGAAATTCTTAAGAATGCACAATCCGGTTTCTCCGCTCTTCTCCGGATGAAACTGGGTCGCAAAGACATTGCCCTGCTCTACGGATGCGTCAATAGTCACATTATATTCACATGTTGCCACAACACTGTCCCGGTTATCTGCCTCAAGATAGTATGAATGTACAAAATATACATATGTCCCTTCATCTATCCCCTTAAACAATCTGCCGGGATTAGGGTAATTCAGTGAATTCCAACCCATATGCGGGATCTTCTTGTATTCACCCACCGGTATTCGTCTGATCCTGCCGGCCAAGGCTCCTATTCCGGCCACCCCCGGTGACTCCTCACTTTCCTCATACAGTAGCTGAAGTCCCAGACATATACCCAGGAACGGATTCCCCTCTGAAATGATATCCCTGATAACCGGAGTCAGTCCGTATCCGTTAAGCTTGTCCATGGCATCTCCGAAAGCTCCCACTCCCGGAAGGATAACCTTATCGGCTGCTGCAAGCTGTACCGGATCTCTCGTGATCAGTGGCTCCTCGCCCAGATGTTTCAGTGCTTTGACGACGCTTAGCATATTGCCTGCATCGTAATCAATTATCGCGATCACAGATCATTCTCCTCCGCACTTATCACCGAATCATCCTGCGGCATCTCTTCAGGCATCGGTCCTTCAGGAGCTTCACCGGTTGCCGATCCCGGGCTCGTTCCTGCCAGACACTCATACAGAGCACGGGTGTATTCGGGTGTACCCTCAATCGCGATCCACTCTCTCGCCCTGTCCACGGTCACTCCGAATGTATTGTACAACTCATCAAATATCTGTCTGGACAGTTGTGAATACTTATCTATTATCCCGAGCGTAGCAGCTTCCTCCGCATATTCATCGGACATCTGAACACCCTGAACAAGCGCATTTAACGCCTCCATACGAAGTCCCATCTTCATATAGTTCTGGTATGAATCATACGGTCTCTTGATACGAAGAAGCGTAGTCGTACGGTCATACAGAACCTGGTCATCCGATGTCAGCTTATGTCCCCGCATATATTCATATGTCTTCTGGTATTCTCCGGTGGAATAGAACTTCTTGGCCTTCTCCATGTCCTGGGAATACGGGAAGAAAAATGCCAGCAGCGTAATGACTATCCCGATGGTCATGCAGAAAAGGGATATCGCAACAACCTTCTTCCTCGGGAGTTTCCTTCCGGGCGGCTCGGGAACCTTTTCTTTTTTCTTCTTTTCTTTCTTTTCCTTTTTCTTCTTTTTCTTATCGTCTCCGGCGCCT
>JBGUNV010000208.1:0-19880 GCA_045117595.1 Lachnospiraceae bacterium | reverse complement strand
TCACCGGTGTGTTCAGATTCGGACCGGATTTCTGATTTCTAAGTTCGTGCAGCGTTTCGGTACCGTCCTTTCCGGGCATCATATGGTCAAGGAATATAATATCGTAAGTCTTGTCTGCCGCTTTTTTCAGGCACTCGTCTCCGCTTTCCGCAGTATCTGTTTGTATTTGGGTATTTTTTACAAGAAGGCGGAATACGCTTAGATTAACCTTGTTATCATCAACAACAAGAACTCTGGCGTCCGGAGCATGTAGTTTTTCTTTGTATTTTTCCTTTGCCCTCTGTCGGTCTTTATAGGACTGTTCGTAGTCGCCCATCTGCTCCCATACGACAACTTTTTGTTCAATGTCAAAAGAAAACGTTGAGCCCCGGCCATATATGCTTTCCACCTCGAGTTCACTCCCCATCATCTCAAGGAGGCTCTTGGTTATGCTCATTCCAAGTCCCGTGCCTTCAATCCTTCGGTTCTTTTTCTCTTCAATCCTTTCGAACTTTGTAAATAGCTTCTCCATATCTGCGGGCCTGATCCCCATACCCGTGTCCGTAACGGAAACCCTGATTACAACCTTGTTATTGTCCCTATAAGTATTTTTACACGAAAGCTTTAATGTCACACTTCCCTTTTCCGTATATTTGGCTGCATTGGTAAGTATATTGGTTATGATCTGCTTAATGCGGATCTCATCTCCATATAACGTTTTGGGTATAGACGCATCGATGTCAAGCTTTAACTCCAGCCCCTTAGCATCGGTTCTTATCGCTATCAGGTTAATAAGGTCATGAATAACATCCGAAAGGTCATACTCGACTGGTATGATCTCAATCTTGCCCGCTTCTATCTTGGAAAAATCAAGTATGTCATTTACAATACCAAGAAGGGTATTTCCTGCCGCCTTTATGTTCTCCGAATACGAGAGTATTGTCTGGTCGTCAGATTCTCTGAGAATCATCTCATTCATGCCAAGAACGGCATTTATTGGCGTTCGGATCTCGTGAGACATATTTGAGAGAAAAGATGATTTTGCTTCGCTGGCGGCAACGGCACGCTCCGACACATCTATCAGTCGGTCACGCTCTCTCTTTTCCTGGTCTATATCCTCCGCAAGCCACAGAAGATGTGTGGCCTCTCCGTTTGTGTCCCTGTTTGAAACTATGAACCTGCCTCTGCGCCATAATTTCTGCTTATTTCTGTACTCGATGGCTATCGTATCGACATCGCGAAGGCGATCCCCAAGGGTAGATAAGTCCACGAATTTCAGGATCTCATCTATATGGCTCTCATCAGTGACGCTCTTCATAACCTTATCGATCATCTCCTGCGGATTGATACGCGTGTTCCCGATTATATCCGTGACAGGTTTGCTTCGTGCCGTTATCTCCTTAAATGTGTTTGATGTTGCATCAAGCTCATACACAGTCATATAGATATTGGCTATAGCCGAGATGGTATCCATCTGTTCCTTCATTTGTGCTTCATGTTCGCTGATCGTCTTGAACTGTTCTATCAGTGTTCGATAGTGATTGGACATGATCCTGCAGAGACTGTATCCGGCAAAAATCATTACCAGCATTTCCACCGTAAGTCCGCCAAGACGGCCTGTGAAGTATGCAACGGGTGAGGGGCAATCAATCCTTCGTTCGGCAAAATATGGCGCAGTCTGCCAGGTGGCAAATGTCATAAAGCCGTAATTGACAACCGTGGAGATAAAATACAGTTTAAAATCACAGAACTGCAGAGCCATCAAGGGTATCAGAAACCACGTGATATAAATAGTAAGGTGAGTGCTGTTAATGACAAGGAGCAATCCTTCCCAGGCAAGGAGAGTTACCAGACTGGCAAGAATCGAATCCTCATGACGGTGTAACAGTGTATTCTGAATGATGGTAAGGACCAGTACGTATAACGTTATGTATATCGCCGCATTAAAGGTAACGCCCATGAACATGTTAAGCTTTACCATTATGGCAATTATTGGCCCAAGCAAGACCAGGATCCTCATTGCAATGGCAAACTGTTTATTGATGGCTTTTCTGTTTTCAGTCAGAAACTCATCAAAATTGGATACCTTACCCTGATTTATGATTTTTTCCTGTGTTTTCAAATACTGCTCCTCCACAATTAATACAATAGTAACCCGCTTCTGATACATAATCCTTATTTATCAAAATGATACAACATAAGACCGGAAATAATAAGCCCCTATGTTCGAAATGCGTTCACGTTGATCAGGATCGTTTTGATTTGAGAAAAACCGATCCACTTTAATATGTATCCGAATACCCAAATATTGTTGATAAGGAACCGTCGAAATGCGATAATACATTGATTAAGCAAAGGATTCGTGCCATGATCAGATATCTGAAAAACATTTGGAAAGAACTTGGACGTACTATCTTTACCGGTGAAAGATACAAAGCCAACCTTCGCGGACTTGCGTTCGGCAGCGTGCTCATTGTGATTCTGAGTATAGTCACGGGATACATGAACCTGAACAAAGGCTACCTGCGCGAAGCATCCACGGCTGTTCTCGGAGTAATATCGGGGTTGTTCGCTTTGTTTTTCACTGTTGTCAAAAAAGATCGTCGCCTGACCATCATTACGGCGACGTTATATTTCATGATAAACTATACATATGACACATTTTTTTCCACTAACGGATTCGCTATACTCTGGACACTGCTCCTTCCGCTTGCGCTCGCGTATTTCGGGAGTGTCAAATCAGGAGTATCTCTCTCCGCCTATTTTGTAGTCCTGTATTTCGTAGTATTCTACACCCCCTTAAGACGTCTTGTCGAAAACAATTATTCGGAGACGATGCTACAAAGATTCCCGGTCCTGTACTTTGCACAGGCACTGGTCACGACCTATATCATGGTGCAATATCATCTGAACACGTTGCATCAGATGGACTACTCGGAGCAACTCCTTGCTGCAAAGGAGGCAGCGGATCAGGGCAATCTCGCAAAGAGCAATTTCCTTGCCAACATGTCACACGAGATCCGTACTCCTATGAATGCGATCATAGGCATGGATGAGATGATCCTTCGCGAGACAGCTGAGCCCAAGACACGCAAATATGCTTATGATATAAAGACTGCAAGCCGGACTCTTCTCTCCATCATTAATGATATCCTTGACCTTTCCAAGATTGAATCGGGAAAAATGGAACTTGTTCCGATCGAATACGATTTTGCCTCTGTACTTAATGACATTGTAAACATGACAATGAAAAAGGCTGAAGAAAAAGGTCTCTTATACAATCTTGAAGTTGATCCCGATATCCCGTCCGTCTTCAACGGCGATGAGATACGTATCCGACAGATCATCCTGAACCTTACCAACAATGCAATCAAATATACGCAACAGGGAAGCATCGGTCTTCACTTCAGTTTTGATCGTGTGGCGGATCGTCTGAGTTTTAGCGTTGCGGACACGGGAATGGGTATCAAGGAGGAGGATATGGATAAGCTCTTTTCTTCTTTCCAGCGCCTTGATGAAACAAGAAACCGTAAGATCGAAGGTACCGGACTGGGACTTAACATCACAAAACAGCTGGTCGAGCTTATGGGTGGCGGAATAAGCGTAAAAAGTGAATATGGAAAAGGATCCACTTTTTCCGTATCGGTCGATCAGCAGGTGATCGATCCAACACCTATAGGAGATTACACTAAAATCCTTGAAAAGGCTCAGGTTACAGCAAAGGAATATGTTCCTGTCGTTATTGCTCCCGAGGCAAATGTCCTCATCGTTGACGATAACGAAATGAATCTGGAAGTCATCACAGACCTTATGAGTGAAACGAAGATAAAGGTGACTACCGCTTTGTCCGGGCAGGAATGTCTCGATATGGTGAAAACCCGCAAATTTGATCTTATCCTTCTTGATCAGATGATGCCGCAAATGTCGGGAACACAAACACTTAATATCATACTCGAAGAAAAACTTGCCGAAGGCACGCCCGTGGTAGCGCTTACAGCAGATGCGATAGTCGGTGCCAAAGACTCATATATCAAAGAAGGATTTACGGATTATTTGTCAAAACCCGTCATGTTCCCGGAACTTGAAGACATTCTGGCAAAATACCTTGACAACAATCTGCTCGTCTCAAAAGAACAGTTCGAAGCCACCAAAGGAAAAAGCCCTGACACCGATGACAAACAGACGGTCCTTATGATAAGCGATTCCGCCGAAAACCTGAAAGGTTTCAAGGAAATCCTTAATGACCGGTACAAAGGTGTATATGTAAAAGACGAGGAAAGTGCGCGCAAGTATCTTGAAAAACACTCGGCTGTATACGTGTTAAAAGACGATACCTTTGCCAATCTATGATTTCTTATTTCAGCTCCAGATGTACATAATCAGGTTTTGCGGGTAAATACTTTATGCGTATGCTGTCACCTTTATTCAATGTACGCACACCGACTTCTCCCAGTTTTGCTTCGACTTCTTTTCCATCCTGAGTTTTGTATGTGACATAATAAGCGTATTCAGTTTCAACTTCTTCTTTGCCCTTTAATTCTCCAAACTCCTTAGGCCTCTCAACCATATGTTCACGTGTTTCAACACGTGATACTACAGCCTCTGTCACGATCCCTTTTTTTGAAATATCTCCGTCTCTTTTTACGGACAATACAGCCCAGATAACGATTCCTATTACAATTATACCTATCAAAAATGCCATTCTTCATCCTCCTCCTGATACTTATTTGTTCACATACATGGAAGGGTTCCATCATCAGACATCTTAGATAATATAAAAAAGATGGAGGTCCTGCTACCACCAAACGTCTAATCTTTGCGGTTATTCTGATTTCAAGCTCTTTTCCTTTCCTGGAATCATTTTTTAACAAAGCAGGGAGCGTCGCGCATTAGAATCGCCTTCGCGAAGGGCTTCGCGGTGTCGTAAGGAATCCTCCCAACAATAAAACCCCACGTTAACACGTGAGGTTTTTGTCGGGTCCTTCCTTAGGACATGAGACACGGGGGATTCGAACCCCCGACAACCTGATTAAAAGTCAGGTGCTCTACCAACTGAGCTAGTATCCCATTTACAAATAATACGGCGCTCGGCCTGTCCCGATCTTCAATCGTGACATACCACGGCTAGCTGGATTTGAACCAGCGAATGCAGGAATCAAAATCCTGTGCCTTACCGCTTGGCTATAGCCGTACAAGAATGCACCTAGACATTATAGCAAGTCAATCGTACTACGTCAAAACAATTTTACGAAATCATCGTCTTTGTACATCATTATCGCGGGGCGGCTCATTTCCGGAAGCTTGCGGACCGTTTGTCTGCTCCGGCGATACAAATTGTTCCGGCCTATCTGACTGTTCCGGTGATACAGGTGGTTCCGACATACCCTTTTGTTCCGGTATTTCAGGCTGATCCGCCCGATCCGTCCGGTCCGGCAATTCAGGATTTTCCTGCATACCCTTTTGCTCCGATATTTCGGGCTGTTCCGACATACCCTTTTGTTCCGGCAATTCGGGCTGATCTGACGCACCGCCGTCTTCAGAATATCCGTGTCTGTCAGGCTGTCCGGTGACATCAGGGATATTCTGAGTCTCAGGCTGTTCATTCACAGAGGGCGGCTCGGGCTTTTCCCGCTGTTTTTCATCTTCCGGGATTTCCGGTTGCACGTATTGTTCATGCTCCTCATAAGGCTCGGTATGTTCCGGCTCTACAACTTTATCGCCACGCGGTTCGGCCTTGATCCTGTCACATTCTCTTACTATTTCCCTGACACTTTTATTCTTCCATTCATTCCTGTCTATAGATATGCCGGAAGTATCTTCGAGTGTGTCCACCATCTTCTTTTTACCGCCGGATATCCCTTCCTTATGAGCTTCACTGAGTTCGTCATCAGTTATCTTAAAGGACATAGCCTCCATGTTATTATGCATGTTGACTTTTTTGTCGAGTTTTTCAAGAAGTCTGTCAGTATGATCATCCGCCCTTGTATTTGCCGAAACGACCACGTAGTTTTCGTCCTCATCCGATATATATCCGTCTGCCTCTATCCGGTCTATCGTCGTATCCAGCGCATCCTCTATATTCTTATTGATCAGCGAATCCGTATCAAGACCTGACAGAATATCACTTCCGTCATCATTGACGCCTTTCACGGTAAGCACTCTGTCAAATCGGTTTATCGTATACTCTATGGAGGGATTGATATCAAGGCTGACCGTACCGTATGGAATATAATACAGTCTTACACCCGCAAGCAGCAATACAGTTGCTGCAACAGTTATGGCCATTGGTACGATCTTATAAATACGCGCCGACAGTGTGGCCGGATCTTTCTTTAATGTGATTTCCTGCCCGATCTCATAGTCCCTGTTTCGTACACCGATTATATCGCCGTCATGTGTCATCACAGTAGCTTCTTTTTCGGTTATCTCAAGCACGACTGCCTTCATCATCCGTCTCCCTCCTTTCTGACATATTGCAGATAATCTGCCAACAACGGATATTCACCGTTCAGGATGATCACCGCCATTATAATGTATCTTCTGTATCGATCCAGAAGTTTTGTCTTGATACCGGCCGATTCCGCTATCTCCTTTATCGGAAGCCGGTGATACTCAATTACGGAATTTAACGGTTCCTCATGGTCGAGAATATATGTTATAGCCCGGGCACATTCTCTTTTTGTTTTTCCCGCCTTGGGAGAACACTCCTGCAGATCTCTGAATGAGAATCCGTATTCCTTAAGTCTTAAATTCACCTCGAGTATCTCTTCCCTGAGGCTTCGGGACTCATCCATCCTCTTCGTCCTGTCCGCACTGTCCCTTGCTACGGCCCTTAACACCTCACTGTTCGGATCAGAATCCGACTCACCGGTCATCAGCTCATCGCCTGTTGGCTGTTCAGGTGCATACTTCTTCTCAGACCTGTAATAGTCTATAAGAGCCCTTTTTATCACCACTCCGGCATAAGCCGTATAATCACCCTTATCAGGTGAATACGAATCTATCGCCTTATTAAATGCAAGCAACGCAACAGACCATTCATCATCACTTCCGGTTATATATTTTCCTGTTACCCTGGAAGCTATTCTCAAAATGGTCTGTTCGTTGTCTCGTATAAAGTTTTCTCTGAGCCTGTCGTCTTCCCTGGCGGCTACTGCCCTTTGATTCATATTATTCTCCGGATATCAATTTCATGATTATATCACATATCCGTACATCCTATCATGAGAAAAGTGATCTGATCCATTCAGCAAACCGGTCATAATTGCCCTCATTTTCACCGTCTTCTCCTTCAGGAAGTTCAGGTCTTTCACCTTCTTCGAGCTCGGGCAGCTCCGGCCGGTCATCTATTCCGGCATCCTCAAGCGCCTCCCTGAGGGCTTTCATTGCATCCATTTCTACCTTTCTGTAGGTATCAACATCATCCGATCCTTCTTCAACAGCCGCATCCAATGCAGTCTTAGCCTCATTATACTCCTCGAGCAGAGCTTCCAGATCCGTTCTGACGCTCTCATCCTCCAGAGCCTCAATGGCAGTCTTGATATTTTCAGTGTCAAACTCTCTCATCTTCATGCCACGCTGACCCCTTGTGCCGGATTTTTCACGCCCCTCTCCTTCGGGAAGTTCAGGTCTTTCACCCTCTTCGAACTCGGGAAGTTCAGGTCTTTCGCCCTCTTCGAACTCGGGCATCTCCGGCCTCTCACCTTCTTCGAAATCAGGCATTTCCGGCCTCTCGCCTTCTTCGAACTCAGGCATCTCCGGCCTCCCGCCTTCTTCAAACGCAGGGCCGCCCATGCCGGGACCTCTTCCGCCACCCATTCCTCCGGGAGCTGCCATCACCGTTGCAGTCATAGCGACCGAAAGTGCTGCTGTAAGAATTATTGTTGCGCCTTTTTTAGAAAATCTGTTCCTTATCATAACTGTTTCCTCCATTGAAAAATATTATCAGTTTCATGAGCTCATCAAGGGGAACCGTCCGGTAAAGATCATTCCCGTTTTGCCCCTCTGATATATAATACGGAGGACATATTTCAAAAAATGGGGTCGTTAAATAAAAAAGAGACCGTAACCGATATGTATCTTCCGAATAGTTTTCTCTGTATGCTCCATCCCATCTCGGGCCCCGGGCTCCCAGGATGTTCACACAACATCTTGCCCCTATTCTGTCAGCCAGTTCCAGTTGCCCTATGGCATACCGGACCGCTTCCTTTCTAACGTCTTCATCAGGAGCCAGCGTGTTTTTCCATACACCGACTTCCGCTATTGTAAGTCCGGCTTCTTCGGCACATTGTCAAAGTATTCGGAGCAGGACGTTCAAAAACTGTGCATATTCTGCTATAATACGTCCATATTACAGGAGGGACATGAAATCATGCTCTTGGACAATCACTTTGAAGACCTGACATTTTCCGAGGACAGGCTGATCAACACATCGCATACGTTCCGGAGCGCGATGATAGAAAAATAGTACCATTCCCGACATACGTTAAGGATTGGAGGATATGAAATGACATATTCGATCATCGGGATCCTGGCATCCGTTATCCTGCTCATAAACAATCAGGATATTTTGAGAAAAAGCCGGGCTCAAACACAGGTTCAGCGTGCCTATCGCGAATTTCTCATGGGCGTTATGGCCTACTATATAACAGATCTGCTCTGGGGTATTCTTGATGAGCATCATCTGACTGCGATACTGTATGCGGATACCGTTGTCCATTTTGCTGCCATGGCCACGGCAGTCATGCTGTGGACCAAGTATGTCATAGAATATCTGAAGGGAGAGACGCGATTTGAGAAAATGCTGTTACTCGTGGGACGTCTCTTCCTGTTGTTTGAACTGATCGTCATTCTGATCAATTTCTTTTATCCTGTGCTGTTCAGCTTTGATGAAAACGGTGTATATCACGCACATATAGCCCGCTATATGACTCTGGGCATACAGATCCTTATGTTTTTGCTGACCTCCGTCTATACCCTTCAGGTAACAGCAAGATCACAGGGATACGTAAAATCCCGTCATCTGACGATCGGTCTGTTCGGTATCGCCATGATCATTCTTATCGCCATTCAGGTATTCTATCCGCTGATGCCGTTCTATGCCATGGGCTATATGCTAGGAACCTGTCTGCTTCACAGCTTTGTTATGGAAGACGAGAAGGAAGAATACAGAAAGGAACTTGAAGAAGCGATAGATCGCGAACAGCAGCAAAAGCAGGAACTGGCCGAGAGCCGCGAGGCACTTCAGGAGGCACTTGCCGCGGCAGAGCACGCCAGTCAGGCCAAGACATCTTTTCTGTCCAATGTGAGCCACGAGATCAGAACTCCGATGAACGCCATAATCGGACTGAACAACATTGCAATGAACGATCCCTCAGCAAGTGATAAAGTAAAGGAATATCTGGAACAGATAGGTGCATCTTCACAACACCTTCTTGAAATAATCAACGATATACTTGATATGGGCCGTATCGAATCCGGAAGGATGACGATCAGGAAAGAGGAATTTTCCTTCATGCGGGCACTTGAACAGGTAAATACCATAATCAGCGGTCAATGCCGGGATAAGGGTATCAGTTATATATGCGAGATAAACGACAATGTAGGTGATTACTATATAGGCGACGCAATGAAGCTCAAGCAGGTGATCATAAACATTCTCGGGAACGCGGTCAAGTTCACTCCGGAAGGAGGAACAATACGTTTCAGCGTTGAGGAATGCGCCAGATATGAACGTATGGCAACGCTCAGGATGATCTTCACAGATACCGGGATCGGAATGAATAAAGATTTCCTCCCGCATATTTTTGATGCATTCAGTCAGGAAGATGCTTCGTCAACAAGCAAATACGGAAGTACCGGTCTCGGAATGCCCATCACCAAAAGTCTTGTCGAGCTTATGAACGGTAATATCCTCGTAGAAAGTGAGAAAGGCGTGGGAACGACTTTTACCGTTACCGTCACGCTTGAAAGTTCTGACAGAAAGAGTTCACAGACAGACGATCCCGTACCCGAAACAAGACCTGTACAACATAAGGACCGCAGGATCCTGCTTGCCGAAGATGTCAGTATCAATGCACAGATAATGATGATAATGCTCGAGACCCGCAATATAAAGGTCGATCACGCCGAAAACGGAAAGGCGGCTGTCGAACTGTTCGAAGAACATGAACCCGGATACTATGACGCCATTCTGATGGATATGCGTATGCCCGAGATGGACGGCCTCGAGGCAACAAAGATCATCCGCGCGACGGACCGTGAAGATGCAAAAAAAATCCCCATCATTGCACTTACGGCAAATGCATTCGATGAGGATGTTCAGCGGAGCATCCAGGCAGGACTTAACGCACATCTGTCCAAGCCTGTAGAACCGGATCTGTTATTCGAAAAACTCGACAGTTTCTGGTGACAAAAACTAATTATTGTTCATGCTGATCATTCTTGGCAGTTCCCTTCATAAAGAAGAGAAAAAATCTTTGAGCCATACATTCTTTGTAAAGAATTGATTTTTTTTATGCTGTCTGTCATACTTTGATTATTGAATCATGACTTTGAGGAGAACAGTATGGCTATTATACCCATTAAGGACATTCCCACAAATAAAACACTAAACCCTTCACAAAGGGATCTTATCCGTCAGGACATAAGGTATGCGATAAAGCTCGGAGTACCGAAATTTGAATTCGACGATGAGCGCTACAAATACAGCTCTCTCGCGAGAAGTGCCAAGGAAGCGTTTAAATCACTGTTTACCAACGAGATATACCGCAACGCTGCGATCAAAGCCGAAAAGCGCCTGAACAGGGAATTTCCCGAGAAAACCGTTGCGATCCCCGGATCTTCCGATTATTTTGCCCGCGCAGCGGAATTTTCATCAAGAAAAATGGAAGACCGTATACACGTATACTGCTCACTTAATCTTAACCTGATCAACGGGTTAGACGGATATCTGTATATAGACGCGTTAAAATCATTGTACAAGAACCTGCCAAAGTAAACTCTCTGTGCCCATAGAAGAGAAACAAAAACCCCGAAAGCCTTGATTTACTGACTTTCGGGATTTTTACGGGTGGATAGTGGGACTCGAACCCAAATTGACCGATTTTCCGCATAATCTATGTAAGCCTTGTTAATTCAGCATTGAGCCGATAAGCCTTGATTTTACTAGGTTTGTCGGCTCTCTTATTTTGAAGAATACTATTCTATAAAATAGAAAAATATAGTATAAAATAATAGTTTCGGCACACGTTCGGCACACGAATCAATTTCCTATAAATGCCGTAAATACGTATCAAAATCAAGTATCACTCTCCCGATCTCCATGATCCTGATCTGTATAATATCGAATCCGTATCATCCGACCTTATATCCGTCTCATTCAGCCGTGATCAAACACTTAATGATAAAATCCTCAATCAATACTAATAATGCCCTATATGGTCAAAATACGGCCTTGTGATATAATGTCTGAAGCAGGTACGTAAAAAGCCGGACGCGGTGTACCTGTGACGGCATCCTTGATCTCTTTCCAACTCCATTGAGCTCTCAGGGATGCCTTTTTTCTTATCCGGAAGATCTCAGGTAGATATCAGGATCATAATCAGCAGGATCCCTGATTCACTTCTTTACTTTAGCATATTAACGTGCTAATATTATGAAGATGACATTAGTCATTTCTTTCAAAACATTTATTGACTCCCTTTTGCAAAATAGAGTGCCGCGATCTTCTCGGATCGTTGCACTCTTCCCCTTTCTATCTGTTATCTTACACACCTATATTTCTTTATCCGTCTATCTGTATCCCTGATATATGACTGTATATCACGATCTATACTCTCTATTGCCGTTCTCTCCGGTGCACTTGTTCGGGTATTGCGGAATGATGTCAATCCTGTTCCGGTATAAGCTCTGGCTGACAGATACTCATCCGCATATATTTGAAGCCTGTTTGATTTTCTCAGCTTAGATAAGGCCTTGTTTCGTAACTGCCTCACATTTTCCTTCGAGCAACTGCGAATCTGACCGATATCATCAAGTGTTCTCTCATTGAGATAGTATTCCCGGATAACATGAGATTCATTTTCCTTTAACCGGTCAACCTCTTCCCAGATTTCTTTTCTCTTAATATCCTCATCCATCTGATCTGTGATCTCTTCATAGTGGTCTACCGGATCAGGAATCACATCCACAAGAGACAGATCATCATCCTCAATACCGATAGCCTTATCAAGTGATCCCATATTCATAACAAGAGCATTCCTCTTTACCTTTTCAAGTTGCTTATCTGTTAACGACATAGCATCCGCAAGTTCCTGATCTGACGGCTCTCGTTCATGCTCCTGATAAAACTTCTTGCATGTTTGTTCATACTTGATGATTATGTTATTCATCCTTCTAGGGAATCGGACAATATGACCGCATTTCTCGATATAGGCTGATATAGCACTCTCTATCCATATTGACGCATAATTGATAAACGGGACTCCCTGATCAGGATCATATCGTTCAACTGCAACCCGGAGCCCAAAATAAGCTTCCTGCATCAGATCATCAACTTCTTCATAAGCCGAATATCGTTTACAGATTTTCAAGAAGTATAGATAATTTCTCTGGTATAACTCTGTGAGATATTTTTTTAGTTCCGACTTTTTTTCAGTACTTCTAATCTCATCAACAAGTGCTTCATTACTGTACTCTATCATGCCTTAATCTCCTTCCTATCAACAAGCAAACATGCTATAATAATTACGGTTTTTTGTTTCTTATGTTTGCTCACCGGAAGGGATCAGGGCTCACTCCTGGTCTCTTCTTTGCATCTTACGGATAAAAGCAGCGCATGCCGGACAACAATCCCCTTTTCCTGACTGTTTACCGCATATCTTGCAATATCTAATCAGGAATGTGTTTCTATATGATTTTCGGCTGATATATGATTTTCTATTCATTGTTTATACTTTCCTCGGCATGTTCGTCTCCCCCTTATATCTGTTTGCAGATCACCAACATAAGACCGATATGAGTTCTGTCAAAATAATCTGTCCCCCCCTCTTCGATATCATGCGATAATATGCACCGACCGATTGCCAGACATGGAACTTACTCCACAAAATAGGCGCGTGTTTTTGGAATCCTTTCAGTGCATCAGTCCCAATCATCCGGATCAGGTGCGGTTTCAAAAAGTCTCCGGTTAACTATCGTTAAAAATCCATAAAAACAAGTATTTATCTTTTTTTCTTCAAAAATCCTCTTTATTCTTTTTATTTCCTTTTATTTCTTCGTAATTCTTGTCTCTGGAGGATTATTACGGACAGCACTCCACTCACCGGTCTATAGAATATTTTGCTATATCGCTGATAGGGGGAGGGTGTCAGGTGCACTTCTCTCGCTCAACCGGAATAACAGTTCCATCTTCTAAAACTTCATATCTCCGTAATACTTTTTTATGCAACTCACTATGACATTCACGACATACAGCCATAAGATTATCGAAGTTCAATGTGATGTTGGGATCTTTGATCGTCTTAACATTGATATGTTTTATGTGATGCACAATCTCAGCCGGTGTCATGATTCCCTTTGATGCACATCGTTCACACATGCATCCGACTGACTTCATATAACTGTCACGGCAGTCCTGCCACTTCTGGCTTTTATAAAATGATTCAGCATATTCCTGCATTGATAATTCCCTTCAATCAATAATCAATCAGACAGCAAGTGCCTCACGGGAAGAAGCAAGAAGCCGCAAGGCACTATGCCAGATCAGTAAAGGAGGTGTATCCCCGGTCTGCTCCGACTCAATCGTAACCAAAACTAACCGGGCCTTGTAACACTTCGGCTCCCTGATGGGAGGAGAATGATATAACCATAATCAAGAAACCTCAGTGCTATAAGCAATTAAACAAGTATGTTCCTCTGACGTAATGCATCAAACAACTGCTTAACATGATGCACAACATACGTTTCACCCTTGTGGCAAGGTGAGACAGAATACTGTCCGGGCTCGATGGAAAACGAATCGCGCCACTTGTCAAAAAGGTTATCGATCTGGTTCTTTTCTGTCTCAGCATCTTCAAAGATTTTTTTCATGGCTTTGATCATATCCAGAAGATCACCTGAGCACTTCTCATCTATAGCTGAAGCCTCTGCCCGGAAACTGTCATAGATCGTCTTGATCTGATCTTCCTTGTCTGTATGCGTCATATTGTCCATGTTACGGACTAAAAGCTCGATTCTGTTCTCATACACTTCAAGTTGATTCTTCAAGCGTGAATATGTATCGATATCATCAATATCAGAATAGCTCTGAAGCTGATCCTTAATGCCGTCTGCTTTAGTCCTGAGTTCTGTGATCTCATTCTGCAGTGTTGTCATTTCCTTCTGTCTCTCATCAATTACCTTCTGGATGGAACTGTTAAACCCTTTTTTCATGGATATTATCCTCTCTTTCTTTATCTCTTTTGAATTGTTTCCTGATCCTTGCGACTGACAGAACACATTTGGTTATATGTCAGCCGCTCCGGATCACATGAAAGTGTTTCAGTTTGTTTTCTGTAAACACATCCTTCTGATTCTCTTTCGCTGCTTATCAGCTTCTATATTGCTTTTTGTTGAAGCTATAAGGCATTTCAAGAATCGTTTTCTAACTTCAATACTCGATTTTCTCATCATGCTTTCTAAGGAATGTCTTTTTGTTCTTCCGCTTTCCTGCTCCGGACATTCAACAAACATCTTACTCACTGTTTTCACCCCCTTTCTATTTGTACTTTTCCGGCATAGCTCTTTTTAATACACGGTTCCGGTACTGCCTATAGCATCCTGCGAACACTGTAATAATACGAACTGAAGCCTTGTTCTTTTTCAGATAACTGAGCATCTCATCAAAATCTTCTGTATCCGGGAAGTTATCATCAGACAAGATATCTTCTTGTAGCTGTTTCAACTTTCCGCTTGTTTTTCGGATTGTAGCAATCCAGTCTTTGAAACTTATCAGCATACAAAACACCTCACATTTGTTCTAATTGCTCGACCAGAAGATCATCATATAAGTCTTTTTGACGTTGCCTCTGTTCTTCGGAATAATGCCTGATCTCTTCTGACCGCTCTTCACTTATACGAACCGGAACTGTCTGAAAGATCGCATATACTATTTCCGCTTCAATCATCAAGTGTTCTCCTTCTCTATGCTTTCTTACGTTGCCGTTTGATATACCGCTCACACATTGATTCATATTCCCGGATTGCATCATTAGGATTGTCATGTCCGTTTGTACACCATCCATCGCATGAGCACTGGCAGGAATAAATATCATGACCATCTTCATAGCTGATCTTTGTCAGAAGATAAGGTGCTCCGGTTCCGCAACAACACATGTTATGATCTGACAGAATAACCGCGACAAGTTTGAAACACTTTTTCACGCTGATATCTACATATAGCCGATAATCTGCTCCATCTTCAGAAGGTGCGTTCTCACATATATCTCCCGGAAGATTCAGCCTTATATCTGTGATATCCTTCTTGTAACGCTTACCTGATATCATTACAGCTTCATTGATTGTTCTCTTATCCTCGTTTATCAGCTTACATGCATACATAACCGCCTTGATCAGATTAGGATCGTCAATGTCATGATCAAGTGTGTACTTGTCATTCATTCCATCCGAAAGAAGGTTATCAGGATATATCTCTTTCATTTTTTTCATCTGGCTCATGATCCTCATCCCCTTCCTTTATTCCGTGTACTGTTTGCCAGTCTGGTATTCATACTTTGCACGTTTGCTGATCTCGGCAAGGTTGATAATCTTATTGTTTGATGCTCCATCCATACTGAATGTAAGCTGATCGAATACATCACGCGCGACATAGAGCTCATCAGCTCCGAAGGGTTCAAGCGTGATCTTCATATCTTTTCCATTGTCCTCATATAATCCGAATGAGGCCATGATTGCCGAATAGGTGCCCTTTACTTCCTGCAAATATATCCGTGCTGTTTTATTCGCATTTATAAGTCCTGCTTTTGTGGTTAATATAAACATTTATATTGTTCTCCCTTCACGTTTGTTTTACGTCTGCCGAAACCCCTTTTTCGGTCTCATAAACAAGTGTTAATCCAGACACATCTACAATATGACCTTCTATGAGAAGAAATGCGATAAATACGCGGTTCCTTCATAGAAGTTCAATATGACCCCCTTTGAGTAAATGCGTTATCCCTTCATAGATGTTCAATTCTCCATAGAGTGTCATATTCCACTTCTTTGAACAAAGCCTATAAAATAGGGATTTTTTATCATAGAGTGTCATATTAAAACTGTGTCTCGGAACATCACTTCTATGGTCAACTTGTATCATCTTCCTGAGCATCCTCAGGATCATCAAAAACATACACTTGATCATGTTTCGTATATTCAAACGGATCAAGCTGATCAAAGTCATCCGGAAGTGTCCACATCCATGAACCGGAATTGCCGTATCCTTCACGCACGCTTTTGATGTTCAGTTCCTGCTTTGCGCGTTTAACTGTAGTCTCGGAAAATCCGTTTGCAGTTAGTAATGTCAGCATTTCACTTGCTTTGCGCTTTCCTTCCGGCATATTGCGGACGATATAATCCTTTATCTCGTTTATGATGTCCGGGGCCTTGCCTGACTTTGATCGTTTCTGCATCGCATAGTCATCCGCATGCAGCTTGCTTGTTCCTTCTGGATGGATTCCAAAATCATCAATCGAAAAGAGTATTGTGTCCGCTATAGCTCCGACGTTTGTCTTTTCCTGAGATAAGAACTTAATATCTTTACTGTTTGGCACATTTCCGATTGTTAGATAACTCCGGCATTTACCGGTTATGTCTGTTGATCCTATCGTTCGCGTGATTGCTGATCCCTTCTCGTTTTTGTTGAAATGACACACACATAAAATACATACATTGTAAGTGTCAGCAAGCCTGACAAGCGGTCTCATTTTGCGTGTTGTTTCATTTGCCGCGTTCATATTCACATTGCCGATAAAGTTCTGCAGTGTATCGAACACAATCAATGCCGGTTTAAGTTCACGGATCAGTTCTTCAAGTCTAGAATCCGAAAAGTCAAAGTCCGAACTGTCATCAAAGTCAACCGCGCTGATATAGTCCATATTTGCATTACATTTGATAAGCCTCGGTTTTATAGTGTCCTCATATCCATCTTCAGAAGAAAAATAGATCACATTCTGAGGCTCGCCGATCTCCGGCTTCAAACAAAAGAATGAATCTCCGTTTGATACACTTGCGACAAGCTTGCAGACAAGGTATGTCTTTCCTGATCCCGGATAAGCACTCACGATGCAGAACTTACGCGGAAACATTTTCGGATAAAGGAAGTCAGTCCGTCTAATCTCGATATCCGACATTTTGCGAACTATCAATGCCGGTCTGGTTTTCTTCTGTTCCTGATCCGTTGCTCCTGATCCGTCACGATCTTCATAAAACTTCTTGAACTGTTTCCAGTGTATGCCGTCACAATGAGCATGATTGCAGTGATAATTGATCATTCCGTTCAAGCTGACAGATATAAAGGTGTCCGTGTGATTGTCACTTGATGTTGTATGCTGAGCACTGTTTATACAATCCACGTAATACACAATCTGCTTTGCCGTTTTCTTAGTGCTATGCACATTGATCTTGTGATCCTTTATGAACTTTTGAACAACTCCGTTTGACAGAATCTGATCTGTATCGTCTCCATCAGATGAGCCGTCTATCCCTTGCGGTTTTGCCAGATATCCGTCAATAATGTCATCCCATGTTCTGACCGGGATAAAATCCTCATGACTGTGATAATCATCAAGTACACTGATGATGGTAGTCTGCAGAACTCCGTCTGATTCCATGTCGCGGATATAATCGTCTATTCTCATTCAATCACACCGCCTTTCGCTTCCGGCACTGCATAGAAAAAGTGCGCTATATCCTTACACTTAGTATCAAAGTACGGAAAAAGAGCTCCGATTCTTCCCTTTATCAATTCATACTGATCAGGATCATCTACAAGCTGACCGCAGGGAAAATATATGTGATATTTTGGTCTAGCTTCTTTCAGTTCTCCCTTCTCGTTCTTTTTGGCTTTCATGTGATTGCGGCTCTCGATATAGTAGAACTCAACATCCGGAAAAGCCTCGGCAACATCATCGATGTTTTTCCAGTCATCAGGATCATCCGAATGAGTGTTGTCTAAGTCCATCATCACGCAATCTGCAGATATAAAATCCTCTTTCGATCTGTGATTGTCCTTATATGCACAACTCACATGATCAAACAGAACCGCATCTTGAAGATCAGTCAGGGAAGAGATAACGCACTTGATGTTGTAATATGCATAACTCTTAGCCTGCTTCTTACTATTCCGATATAATGTCATCTGTGTCATGCGAACCTTCTTTCCGGCTCTGGCACTTTCAAGAAGTCATATATCCTGACAAGCTGACCGATGCGGAATAATGAAGGATCATTCCATGCCTTATAAAAGTTTGCCGATGACATACCTGACATTTTTATTGTCAGCGACCTTGATATATTGCGTTCTGTCTCAGCCTTGACGATGGTGACACGGATGATCTGACTGATCTGTTTTATATCAGCATCCGTTTTGCTATTACCTATAAAATTGCTTTTTGCCATTGTATTGCCTCTCCCTTTGCAAATACCCCTTTACTGATCTAAACCGCCTCTTTTGATATATTCCGCAAGTGATCCAGAGTCTATCATGTACTTTCTGCCGCACTTGATGTGATTGACCTTCCCGGAATAACACAAGAATCTGAGATATTCATAAGACAAGTTTGTTCTCTCAACTGCCTGAGATATTGAAAGCATCTCCGGAAGGATGTTCGTGTTTCTCTCGTTTCCTTTCATCATCTCTGGTGTCTCAGCTTCAGCAAGTTCTCCCGGACACGTTCTCAGATCAGCAACTGTGACCGGCTTGTTATTTTCCTGCTTAATAGGTATTTTCAGTTTAGGATAATTGTTCATGTTATTCTCCCTTATTAGTTTTCACTTGCCTTAAAATCGATAAGTTCTTGTACCGGAACATTAAGAGCTTTTGCGATTTTGGCGGCTGTCTCAAATGTGGTATTATTTCCGTTTCTCACGTTTGATACTCTTGCAAGTGATACTCCTGATCTTTTTGATAATTCCTTGTTATTCAAGTCATTATCGATCATTGCACACACAAGTTTTTTCTTATCAACTTTCATAAGTCCTCTCTTTCCTTGATATTCGGTCGATTTCAAATCAAAATCTCCGTCTCAAAATGTGTATTGCTTTTTTGTATCATCGATGATATATTATTGACGTAACCGATTAAACGTTACGCCTTGCAAGTATTATGATATCGTGACCGATTATCGGTGTCAATGCGCGCGGAGTAACCAAAATCTATATTTTGGGGTTACGGAAGGGAGATTTAATGAAGCGAAACAATACAGAATCTGATTATAAAAAGGAACTACTCGGAAAACGACTTAGTGAAGTAATGTTCCTGAAAGGAATGGATAGAACCCAGATCAGAAAGATACTTGATTCTGAATATGGATATCCTATCAACAGACAGACCTATGACAAGTATCAAAAAGGGCTAAACTGGATGCCGGTTCAATTCGTTGAGAATGTTTCATCGATCCTTGACATTGATTCCGGTTATCTTCTCGGTGATGATGATTGTTTTTGTAGTACATATTCTGAATATGAAGTACGACAGGAATTATCAACTATGGGAACCGGTAAAGAAATATATATCGATCTTTTATCAAGTATGGATTTTCTTGTCACAAAAGACTCCGGATTCGTCACCTGGACTAACGGAAAAAATCAAAAGACAGAAATGATAAGTGATCCGTTCTACACGATTACAAAAATTAATACTG
>JBGUNV010000207.1:0-7971 GCA_045117595.1 Lachnospiraceae bacterium | reverse complement strand
AAATCAGTTTATATATAAACTCATTCTTTTCATCGTTTTCCCAATCCAAAAAAGCATTAATGAGTTTTTTATTCTCGTTTGATTCTGTTGCAAGCCCATCAGAATTGTTCTCCGAATAGTTCTTGGTTATCAGTGCCAAAATCACATTTTTATTAGTATTGAAACTCTGATACAAATGGTTTGTTATAAGCTGGCACAGTTCATCAATTTGTACATCAAGTTCAAGTTCCTGTATCGCCTGTGATACATACTTTCGCAGCGAATCGTTGTATGTTCCCTTACTCGAAAGTGTACTAGCGCACTTAGGACTTATTGTAATTTCCCGACCATTGTCCTTATTCCTTATAAAGCTTGTATGTTTACTACCAATAGCTTTTTCTATCTCCGACGCATCAAACTCAAGATCCAATTTTGAAATAATTGAATCCCTTATGTCCTCAACGCTCAGATATTCTTTATCAGAATCAAATATGATAGCTTCTATTATTCTCACAAGATGTCTCTGTACAGTAGTAGCATTATTATCCTGAATAATAAAACTCATTCTAAACAGAGCGCTTTTATCATCTGTTGGCATAAACATATAACCTCATCTTTGGATGTTCTACTATTGCGATAAATCTTTGCCAAAAGATCTACCTTTACTGCTTTCATATCATAATATGCTTTTTCAATAAACTTGTATCAAAAAATATCTCGTCTCAATCATCCGATTTCAAACGATAAGTTCTGTTGCGGTTTCCGCCAAGCGCCTCCAGCTCAGGCATATTTGCAAGAATCACTCGAGTACGATCCGGACTCAATCCTAATTCCCTCGCAACGTCCGCGGTTTTCGCTTCTCCAACATCTTTCAGATAAGCCACAATAGCATCTGTATGCTCCTGTAGTTTTATCGTTTGTTTTTTATCGTTTGTTTTTATCGTTTGTTTTTTATCGTTTGTTTTTATTGCTTGTTTTTTCTCCTTTTCAAACGATAAGATAAGCTTCGTTCTATCTGGAGCAAATTCTTCTATGATTTCCGGTAACTCAAACCCCTCATCATTCCATATATTGAAAATATCAGGCACACCACTACCTGCCCTCTCCCCGATATCTATCAGATTGAACATTTTCATCAACCCTTTATTTCGGGGATCAGAAACACCGCCAAGTCTAATCTGCTTCTTTCCAACACGAATATACCCCGGATTCTCCAGCGTAAGTCTATGGTTTTCCAACTTGATCACCACTCCGCGAGGCTCATAAAAATCCGCATTCATAAGACAGTTAGCAAGTGCCTCGCGCAAGGCTTTATGAACTGGCGTATCATCAATTCGCATTCCACCTGACATCTTGAACGGAACCTTAACCTCTTTTATTATCTTGTTATATACTCGAAAATAAAAATCGCATATATTCCCAGACCACTCGCCCGAGCTTGACTGCAATCTGTCTGTCCACCGTATTGAAGGATCAAGTATTTCCCTGTAATCTAGGAAATATTCCGGATACTGTCTAACTATATTATATTCATCTCCAAACATGAGCAATCCTGCTCCCGTTGGATGAAAAATTCCATCCTTACTTGATACAGCAGCCGCTCCAATACTTCGAAGGTACTCATCATCTGAATACCTTTCAAAAGGATGTCCGGGCTTAAGTGATTTATGTCTATTCCGATATCCGTGAACCGTTTCCATATTCAGATATTCCATCGGGACATCCTCAAGAATCTCCATATCCATCGTGTTCTCGGGCTGATCACGAAGCATCGCCTTTACCTGTGCCTTCGTGCAGTGATAATCGCCTTCACTATTGCGACGGAAAGTATGTCCAAACATATCATCATTGATATAAACAGGTTTATCCTCCCGGTGTGCCATTGGCACCATAATAGCAAGAATCAAATCATCACCCACCTCGTATAATTCTATATCTTTGTCAGTGAGAAGATTGATGCTGACCTTTTGGGGATCATTTATGATATCCCAAAAATTCTTAATAAGCTTCCTTGTATCCCCTTTCTTCAAACCGGTGGTATACCAAGAACCATCCTCCCGTTCTAGAACTCCCAAAAGAATAACTCCACCATTACTGTTTGCAAAAGCAGAATATGAATCCCAAAGGCTCAACGGAAGTCCTCCCTTAGCCTTCTTTACCTCACGGCGATTGTCTTCCTTATATTTATCAAATTTCCTGATGTCAAAAATATCTTGATTCATTTGTACCTACCTCAAAAGCCATTTTTATCTGTTAAGCAAATATTCGAAAGCCTTGTTTTTGCCATGAAAACCGTGGAACAATCTGCCTTTCAAGCTTCCAATACAGTTCCAAAAGCCCTATAATTCTTTGTTTTCTTCAAGTATATCATTTGCTCGGTGGCAGTCAAGAACAGCCGCTTTCACCCTATCCTGATCGTGACATCATTCATTGCCTTAACTTTGTTTTCGGTCATAACATGCGTATACAGGTTCAGCGTGATTGATACATCCTTATGTCCAAGAATCTCTGAAAGGATTTTAAAGTCCTGTGGACATTGCTCCATAAAGCGTGTCGCGTATGTATTACGAAACGCATGGCTCGAGAAATACTCGATGTCGGCCTTCTTGCATATCCTCGCAATTTCTCGATCAACACTGTAATCTCTCATGATATTTCCTTCTACAGATCTGAAGATCAATCCGTCCTTGGAAAGGCCGAACATTATATGATTATTCTTTTCCTGATCTCTAATCACCTGAAGAATATCATCGGTCAGTGGTATATCTCTTTTTCCGCTTGATGTCTTTACATCATCACCGATATAAAATCTTCCTGCTTCGTTGCGGCTGACAGTCCTTCTCACATGAATAAAACCCTTATGCCGGTCTATATCTGTCGGATACAAAGCGCCCACCTCACCGATACGCATGCCGGTCTTTATCATGAACCGAAAAACATTGTAGTAATAACTGTTGCATTCTTTTGCCGCTTCAAAGAACCTTATGGTTTCCTCTTCCGATAATGCCCTGTGCGTTGTATCAGACACTACCGGAGTATCGTCTCTCTTCAACTGTTTAAGCGCCTTGCAGGGGTTCCGTTTTATTGTTTCATCAATCGTAGCCGTGTTAAGAACATGATTAAGGTGTGCAAATGCTATATTAAGCCCCTGTGGACTTTTCCCCTGGTCCAAAAGCTTTTGCCGTGCGTCTTCAATATTCCGTCTCGTGATATCTTTGATATGCATATCACCGAACTTGATACCCTTTGCCATTTCGACATCCGTTATCTGTTTGAACTGGGATATTTGCGATCTAAGTGTAGACTCCTTTACTTCTGTTCTCCTTATCTCAGTAAAATGTTGATAATACTGATTCAATGTCGGATTATAAAGCAGCTGATACTCTTCCGAATCCTTTTCACGAGCCTCTTTCAGTTTTTCTACCATCTCATCTTTGTTTTTATAGTAGATATCTTTAGTCTTGCCACTTTTCAGTGTTATACGTGTTCGCTCATACTTTCCTTTATACTTCTTTGCCATACTCTCACCTCTCAATCTCCGGCTATTTACAGAGTGCCGCAAGGTGGAGTATCATAACCGTGCAGGCACTCTGTGTCTGTTCCACTTAAGGGAGTCCAAACTTTGGTCGGGGCGGGCTCCCTTTCTTGTTACTTCTGTTTACTTAAAAACTTAATCAACAGGCTGCGAATGACGGCTGCCTTATTTGTCTGACTCTTTTCACAATACCTTTCAAGCAAAACATAGGTATCATCATCAATACGGACTTTCAGATCATGATTCAGCGGATTTTCAGCATACGGTCTTCCCATTTTCGAACCCATTTATCATTTCCTCCTTTCGACTTTTTGAGTTCCGTTAAGTATAATATACAAATCCGCTCATTCAGTGTCAATACATACAAGTCACTATCCCTGCCCGTCTCATAACAGTATTCCCTTTTATGAAGATGAATCCAGATACTCTTCAAACTTCTCAGCATTGATTCTTACTATCCGACCAATCCGAACAGTCGCCCGGGCATCTGTTGATATCTTCATGATTGAGTTCCGACACATGTTGTATTTCCTGATTGCAACATCTATCGGTATATACTTGGCATCTATATTTCTATCCGGTTTATTCATAGTATCCGACCTCGCTTTCTTAATACTCAGCCCACTGCATACTCTTCTGCTCATCACCTACGGAAGCATCTTGTAAAATCCCAGCACGTTTGCATATTCGTTCCCATCAAACGTGATCCCGCCGCTGACCTTGATCTCACTCTTAAAGAGAACCGAACCACCGCCGGTATAGCAGACCTTATAGCCTCGCAGCATTTCTTCCCTGAAGTTTCCGGTCACTGTATCCAATATCCCCGTGATCTGCGAAAAATATGTTTTCTTCTCCGCATCAACAAGTTCCTTGAAGCGCTCTTTCCAGTTGTTTCCGTACTTTCCGGGGATTGATTTGGGACTGGCAAGCCACTCGGTGATCTCAACAACGGTACCGACCGGTTCGATCTGATTCTGTTCCATCAACATACGGATCCGACGGGCAAATGTGTTAACTCCGCCTTTTGCCGTAAACGTCTTTGCACGGTCAAAATTAATCACACCGTTTGTGGAGCAGACATACTGAATGTTATTCCCTCCGATATCGACAAGGAGCATGTTTCCCTTGTCATTGCCGGTGTTATAAACAAACGCCGCAACAGTTTCAGGGCACACAACACCTCTTTTGACAATGAACTGGTATGTCCTGCCTTCATATCTGCACTCCACCCACCTGTCTGTCGGAAGGATACTGTTGAAGTATGCATTTCTTTCCTTCCGGATCTTTTCATATTCCGTGATAGGAGCTCCTATCGCAACATAAACGCATGCACGGTTTACTCCGTGTTTTTTCATCACCTTTACGATCGACAGGCAGGCCCCGAGTGTTACGATCTCCCTGTCATGGTTGTTATCACTTACCGACAACCCGGTCCCGTTCTTCTCGTTATCGCTTGTCGTGGTTATATCACACAGTTCCGGAATATCGATATAGTAAGGATCCTTTAACAGATCACATCTGAACACCTTATTATCTGTGGCCTGCATGGGGTTCTTCGATACCAGCCCGATGGCTGATACGAACTTGTCACATATATCTTTACCTTCCTTATCCCTGTAGCAGAACTTCGTATAAGCCTTCCCGGTATCGATCGCGATCCTTATCCTACTCAGATCATCCTTTGACATATTACTTGTTACATTCATCATATTAATCGCCGTCCTTTCTTATATACCTGCTTTATCCATGTCGCTATCAAAAATGCTCAGGTAATCGGTTTTCTCTTCATCCTGAGCTTCCACCTGTTCCGATCCCGGCTCAAACCGATTTGTCTCGACCGTAGATATCGGTTGATTTGTTACCCTGTCTGCCTGAATCGTCGCAGGACCCTGCTGCACCATCGAAGCCAGCTTTGCAGTAACATATGTGGGATTCCTTAGTTCTTCTTCAGTGAACAGACACTGAAACAAAGCTGTGAGCATCTGAAATCTCATATGACCCCATGCCTCAAACAGGTTGTAGATCAGTTCCTGATACTCGGTCAGGTTATCGGTTCGGGTAAAAGTAAACTGTTTTTGCATCTTGCATCGCTCCTTTCGAAGTTTTTCTGTTGCTTAGTTCTCTAATACAAAGATTTCGCCGATTTTAAGACATAAAATTTTTTCATTCCGAGACATTTGCCCCCAAATGGACATTTCAAACGACGGCATTTGCAGGCTAACGGGCAGGAGACGTTAGCCTGATTATTTATGTTCCCGGGGGTACAGATCACGTCTTAAATCTTCCAAAAAATCTGTATTAGGTAGATGAACCTGCCTGATATCAGACATAGCAAGCAGAGATAATCCGGTCCCGGGTGGGCCCAGATTATCGCTTGGAAGGATTACCACCCTGCACCCGACAGGCACGCCCGTACCCTTCACGCCAGGGCGTGAAATATGCAGCCTTCGGCTGAGATGGCAGGATCGAGTTTTAATACGGAGGATTTGGACATGGCTATACTGAAGAATATTTCTATACACGGCTCAAAGGGTGTTGCATCCTGTATCAACTATGTGGATGACGCATTGAAGAATTCCCTCATTTTAAGCGAAGAGGAGAAATCCGCGATCTGGGAAGGTCTTGATGATGACGTTACCGCTGTCCTTCGATATGCGGAGAATTATGAAAAGACTGTCTGGGAGCTTGATGGTGACAAGACCATGCTCGTCTCCGGCGTTAACTGCGAAGTTGATGTGGCCTCTGATGAGTTTGCTCTGTCCAAGTGCAAATACGAAGAGAAAGATGGTGGCAGAAGACGCAGGGGCAGTGCAAAGTATGCAACCTATACAGATAAGAAGACCGGCAAGAAAATAACCGTTGAGAAGAAAAGCATCGATGCGGAGCACATCATCCAGTCATTCCCCGGAAAGGAACATGGAATTAACTCCATCCCGCCCGAACTTGTTCATCGCATGGGTGTTGAATTCGCAAGAAGGGCATTCCCGGAGTTCCAGTGTGTTGTATCTACACATATGAATACAGATCATATCCATAACCATATCGTTGTATGTGCATATGCTATGGATGGTTCCAGAAAAGTGTGTATGAATAAGAAGCGCCGACATGAACTTCGTAAGCTTAATGATGAGATGAGCCTTGCGTACGACCTTCCTATCCTGATCGATGCGGATATCGATAATAAAAAGCGCGAACCCGATACACCCAATATCAACGAAGAGTATGTACGCACACATAGTTCAGACGGTATGAGCAATAAAGATCATGTTCGCCATGATATCGAAACTGCCCTTGAGATATGTAAGAAACCCGGGGTTGACGACTGGCAGGGCTTCGTAAAGATAATGACAGAAGAATTTCGGAATCCCGTTACCGGACGACCTTCTTATGAGATATCAGAGACCGCCCAGCACGTCCTGTTCTTAAACCGTGATCTTCATATGAAAGACAGCTCCGAGGCATTCAAGGTGAGGGATACCAGCCTGGGAGAAAAGTATATGCGAAAGGCCATCTGTACTAAGATGGGCTGGGATGCGCTGATCGGTTTTGATGATAAGGGTGTTGGTATCATTGAAAAGCAGATACTGCCGCAGGAAAAGAAGGATGCGATAGAAAGGAAGCGCGAGCATATCGATTATACACTTGAAGACAGATACAAAAAGACTCTCGATGTAACTATCGGACGGTATGACGAAAACGGCCACAGGCGTTCTATTCTTGAGATAATATTCGTAACGGCGATCCAAATCCTTAAGTTCTTTAAGGATAAACTCATGGGTAGGACAAGCTCATTTTTCGACAGGAGGCGCGCAAAAGTACCTCTTAAAGCAATTCCGTATGTATCTGAAATAGACATAAGGATCCATAAGATGCAGCGCGCCATGTACGCGGCAAATCTTCTTGGTCTTAAAACGCCCAAGGATATCGAAGAACGTAAACGTGAAGTCGGTAAAGCATACAGCCAGGCAAAACAACATGTGCTGAAACTGGAAAAGTCTGTCAAGCACTATCAGGCGATCGAGGACCTTATCATGGATCTTAGGAGCATCGAGAAACTGCTCAAGGGAAGAGATCTTTCCGATATTGATAATCTTCTTACACATCCCGATAAAGCAACCGTTCGGAAAGAACAGGCAGCTTTAGAGCCGATAACTCAGAAGCAAAAACAGGAACTATACCTTGTGCTTAACGAAAATGCCAACCGCTGGAAGCTTACATGCAAATATACAGAGCTGACTTTCGTCGAAGCAGAGCAGATCATAAGGTTCTTAAAGCATAAATCCGACAGAAGGCCTGAATCGCTCATATCTTATGAAGAGTATGAAAGGAATCGCGAAGAGCGTTATAACGAGGCAAAATACAGGAATGCTCATGTAAATACGGCAAACCCGGTAGATACAAGAACTGAAGAAGATAAGCTTAAGGAGTTTAACGATATACTCCTGTCCGTAGATATG
>JBGUNV010000206.1:0-7142 GCA_045117595.1 Lachnospiraceae bacterium | reverse complement strand
CAAACGGAATCGAACCGATCGACTGGTCATTATAGAGAAGGGGAATAATATGACAAAAAAGGAGGCGCTGGCACTCAAGATATTTGTTGGTGCGGTACTTGTAGCAACACTTATATTCGGGGCATATTATTATGCCAGCTACAGATCGACGGCAAATGAGGTGGCAGATCTGATAAATAAGGGAAATGCGTATATGGGCAGCGATTGCTATCCTGAAGCGATAGAGTGTTATGAGAGGGCACTTGAGCGTGAAAATGACAGCGAAGAGATCAGAATGGCGATCGTCAAGGCATATATGCTGCAGGCTGAAGATTACGGGCAAAGCGATGAGGCGCTTCTGTGTTATCAGCATGCGCTGGAGATCAATCCCGATAATAAGACCGCATACTGGTCCATTGCAAATATATACGAGGCCCGTGGTGATGAGGACACGATGCTTGAAATCCTGCATAAGGGATTCGAGGATACCGGCGATGAATCGATGAATGCCAAGGTTTTTGATATTGAAGAAGAACGGGCAAGGGTTGAAGCCGAGGAGGCTGCCAGGATCGCCGAAGAGGAGGCGGAGCGTGCCGTTGAAGAGGAGCGCATGCAGAAGCTGGCACCGCTTCGTGAATTTTTCGAGGACAAGGATTATGACGGTCTGAAGGAAAAACTGAGAGAAGAAGATTACGTTGCCTTTTCAGAGGAGGTTATCGGAGACAATTCATATTATTCCGGTGATTACGACCTTGATGGCAAACGTGAGGGATACGGGCTCGCACTGTATGAGAACGGGTATTATTATTACGGGCAGTTCCATGATGATGTAAGGAGCGGTAAGGGCATATTGATCAGGGCAAGTTATCCGGAGAATTCTTCGATCGGATCATTTATCTATGACGGTGAATGGGAGGATGACAAACCTAACGGCGAAGGCTCGGCTACATCTAATTATTATAAGGACAAGATATCCGCAAGTGATTTTGCCACCAAGGAGATAACAGGCACATATAAGGACGGACTTGAAAACGGTGAGATGACGCTGGTAGGTACCAAGAGAAGCGGAGAGAAGCGTACGTTCAAGTATAAGGCTGCAGACGGTGTCGCGGAAAAATCGAGTAATGACAGTTCGGGAGTCAAGGGGCAGTACATAATAGCCCAGACTGAAGATAAAAGCGAAAGCCTGACAAGCGACGGCTCAAAGAGGGGCGTTGAAGGCTTTATAGATGAATGATCACAGTCAGATGACAATGAGGAGAAAAGATGAGAAAAGTACCTTTTATTGACCTTGCTACGGCAAAGGCTATCGACGGATCGATCCCCACACCGTTTTATGTTTATGATGAAGCGGGGATCAGGCAGAATCTTGAGAATATCAAAAAAGCATTTTCATGGAACAAAGGATTTAAGGAATATTTTGCCGTCAAGGCACTTCCTAATCCGTCAATACTTGCGATCATGAAACAGTGTGGCATGGGAGTCGACTGTTCAAGCCTTACCGAACTGATGCTTGCAAGGGCTGCGGGATTTTCCGGAGATGAGATCATGTTCTCGTCAAATGAGACCCCTGCAGAAGATTATCTGCTTGCAAACGAGCTCGGTGCGATCATCAATCTGGATGACATCACGCATGTGGATTATTTTGACGACCTGTGCGGTCTGAACGAGACGATGAGCATCAGATTCAATCCCGGCGGAGTGTTTACGGTAAGTAACGGTATAATGGACAATCCGCAGGATGCCAAGTACGGAATGACAGAAGACCAGCTGTTTGAGGCTGTAGAGACGATGATGAAAAGGGGTGTTAAGCACTTCGGAATACATTCGTTCCTTGTAAGCAATACGGTCACGAATGATTATTATCCGATGTTGTCCGAGCAGCTGTTTGAGCTTGCTGTCAGAGTTCATGAGAAGACGGGAGCGCATATCGCGTTCATCAATCTGTCCGGCGGTGTTGGTATTCCCTATACACCGGATCAGGAGCCGAACGATCTGTTTGTGATCGGCGAGGGCGTGAGACGGGTTTACGAGAAGATATTTGTACCAAAGGGTATGGATGATATTGCGATCTATACCGAGATGGGAAGGTACGTGACCGGCCCTTACGGAGCCCTTGTAACGAAGGCCATACATGAGAAGCATATCTACAAGGAGTATATCGGTGTCGATGCATGTGCGGTCAATCTGATGCGGCCTGCGATGTACGGCAGCTATCACCATATAACCGTACTCGGCAAGGAAGATGAATCATGCGATCATATGTATGATGTTGTCGGCGGACTGTGTGAGAATAACGATAAGTTTGCGATCGACAGGATGCTGCCGAAGATCGACAAAGGCGACTACCTGTTCATACATGATGCCGGTGCACACGGGTTTTCCATGGGATATAACTATAACGGAAAGCTTAGATGTGCAGAGGTTCTCGTTCATCCCGACAGGAGCTTTGACATGATAAGGCGTGCCGAAACACCGGACGATTATTTTGCCACGCTCAGATTCCCCGGTTCCGAATACCATTTTTCATAAAAACATTGACATGCAAAACGTAAAAAAGTATCATTAAATCGTTGAATACTACGTTGATATACAGTGTATTTCGACGTACGGATTACATTGGAAAGGTGGGTTAGACAATAATGACTAAGAAGCAGTTCAGTAAGGGTGAAGTTATTTTCAGAGAAGGAGATATGGGAGATACCCTGTATCAGATAAATAAAGGAACCGTTGCCATTTACGCAGGCTACGGTGAGAGCGATGAGCAGAAGCTTACCGAATACGGTGAGGGCAATTTCTTCGGTGAGATGGCTGTTATTGAAGCATATCCGCGAAGCGCAACAGCAGTTGCGGTTGATGATGTCGAGGTTCTTGAGATCGAATGCGGTGAGGTAGGTGAGTACTTCAAATCCGAGCCTGACAGAATAATCGATATCATGAAGGGTCTTGGCGGACGTCTTCGTGACCTTACCGATGACTATAATGAGGTCAGCAGCACGATCAGAGAGCTCGGCGTTAATGCGGACGTTATCAAGACAGAAGGCTTTATGGACAGGATCAGGAAATTCGCTTCCGTTTACAAGAGGAACAAGAATGCGGACAAGATCAGCGCAGAAGCTCTTCGTAAGCTGTCTCAGAGCGGACATGCCGACGGATATACAACAGATGTTGAGACATACAAGAAGGGAACCGTTATCTTCAAGGAAGGTGAGATCGGTGAGTGCATGTATGATGTTCATTTCGGTTCAGTAGGTATCTACACCGGATACGGCACACCGGATGAGAAGCTCATCACCAAGCTTTCTCCCGATGAGTTCTTCGGTGAGCTCGGAATGCTTGATAATGTCAAGAGAAGTGCTACAGCAGTTACGCTTGATGATGATACAACGATCGAGACGATCTCGGCAGCCAATCTGAAGGATCTGTTCACACAGAATCCGCCCAAGGTTGAGATGATCCTTGAACATCTGTCATACAGACTCCGCAGACTTACGAAGGAATATATGAACGCCTGCAGCATTGCTTCACGTGTTTCGGATGTAGACGGAAATATCAGCGATTCTCTCAAGAAGGATGTAGTAGAATACAGCGAGAAGTTATATGACTAATGCTTACAATACTGTAATACAGGTCCAGCCGAGGTTTCACTTCCTTGATGAATGGGAGGTCCTGGCGGACAAGGAGAACCTTTCCTATGAGGTTCTGGATTTTTCAACACAGCCTGCTCTCAATGAGAGCGGGCTGTTTGAAGAATATTTGGAAAAATATCGTTCCTGTAACCGGTGTACTTCGATCCACGGATTTTTCATCGACGTGAATCCGGGCAGCGGGGATCCAGCATTTCGCGAATTGTCTGAAAGGCGGTGCGATGAAAGCTGCCGTACGGCTGTCAGCATTGGCGCAGCAAATGTTGTGTTTCATTCGAGTTGTTTTCCCTTCCTGCGAGGTACATATCTGGATGTATGGGCCAGAAGATGTGCCGATCTGTACACGGAACTTGTCAGCCGCTATAACATCAATATTTTCATAGAAAACAGTCCGGATATAGATGCGGGGCCGATAAGGGCGCTTATGGACAGGATAGATGATAACAGGATCGGAGTGTGCCTTGATATCGGACATGCTAACTATTCCCACATACCCGTGAAGCAGTGGTTTGAGGAACTCGGTGACCGGATCGGATATCTGCATCTGTCGGATAATATGGGGATCTACGATGATCACCTGTCTCTCGGGGATGGAAATGTTAACTGGGAAGAGGTTGACGGTATGTGGCAGGGCCTCCACCGGGATACGGTGATCACACTTGAGATCAACGGTCTTATAGATGCTGCAAAATCAGTCAGATTCCTTAAGGAAAAGGGACTGTTCGGAATGGGTATCAGATAAGAGAGGGAATATAAATGGGTAAAATGGATGAATCGCTTGAGGTAATACGGCAGAAGATCCTGACCGACATAACCGAGGGTATAATGCTCATCGGTTTTGACGGATTCATCATGTATGCAAACAGAACAGCTGCCAATATTCTGGGGATACCGGAAGAGGAGATGATCGGGAACAGTTTTGCATCGCTGTTTTTCAATGATCCTCTGAATGATGATTTTTCACAGGCGGTCATTAACAGCATATATGACCGCGACCGGCAGCATGACACGATACTGACATATACTTCCGGTGATAAGGTCATGACACTTCGCATGAAGACATCGTTTTATATTGACGGTGAGGAGAGAAAGGGTATCATTGCCGTATTCTCGGATATCAGTGAGATGGAGGAACTGCGTGACTCGGTCAAGTCGCTGAAGAAGATACAGGAACTGAATTCGCGTCTTGAACTTCGAAACAAGCTGCTGTCGGAGACATTCGGACGGTTTCTGTCTGATGAGATAGTCAAGCAGCTACTCGATACTCCGGACGGTCTGAAGCTCGGAGGTGAAAAGCGTACCCTTACGATAATGATGAGTGATCTTCGCGGATTCACGACGCTGAGTGAGAGAATGGATCCGTCCGATCTGATCGCACTGCTTAATCATTATCTTGAAGAGATGACCACGTGCATCCAGCGTCACGGCGGCACGATAATAGAATTCATAGGTGACGGTATACTTGCCATCTACGGGGCACCAGATCACTGCGCGGATCATGCGTCAAGGGCAGTCGCTGCGGCGGTTGAGATGCAGATTAAGATGGATGATGTCAACAGGTGGAATGAGAAAAGATCATATCCTACGCTGGAAATGGGGATAGGTATCAATACCGGTGAGGTCATCGTCGGAAACATAGGATCGGAAAAACGTACCAAATACGGGGTTGCCGGAGCTGCCGTAAATATGTGCGGCCGTATAGAAAGTTACACTGTCGGCGGTCAGATACTCATACCTCCGGCAACCAGGAATGCGATCAGCGAAGAACTTGAGATAGCCAAGGAACTGACAGTTGCCCCCAAGGGTATCAAGGGCGAACTGATACTGTCGCAGGTTACCGGTATAGGAAAGCCGTACGAACTGTACCTGCGGCAGGAGAACAGAAATCTGATTCCGCTGTCCAAGCCGACCCCGGTCTGCTTCTACCGGCTTGATGGCAAACACAAGCTGCCCGGCATGTTCTTCGGAGGTATAGTGTCAATGTCAGCCGAGAGAGCTGTTCTCGCAACCGATACCACTCTGGAGGTTCTGGATAATATCCAGATAGAGGCCGGTGGAGATCTGTACTGCAAGGTACTTGACGAGCGCCCGGACGGATATCTGCTGCAGTTTACTGCGATCCCCGGAGGCTTTGGTGAATGGAAAGCACAGATTCTGCAATGATGGATATTCTGATAACAAATGACGACGGTATATGCTCGGACGGGATCGTAAGACTTGCGGAGACGGCAAAGGAATTCGGCCGGGTGTGGGTCGTAGCTCCCCAACATGAAAACAGCGCCGCATCTCACAGTATCACTCTCAGGCATTCGGTCGAGATACATCCACATGTTTTTCCCGTAGAGGGTGTAAAGGCATATTCATGCTCCGGAACGCCTGCGGATTGTGTAAGGGTCGCTGTCAGTTTTATAATGCCGAAAAGACCTGATGTCGTAATGTCCGGTATCAACTACGGATACAACATGGCTTCGGACATACAGTATTCCGCAACGGCAGGTGCAGCCTTTGAAGCGGAATTTCAGGAATGCTTTGCGATAGCTTTTTCGGAAGATGCCGGAAAATGTCATGAGGTTACGGACCGATACTTAAGGGAGGTTATGTCCGAACTTATAGCGGAAACTTATGTTCCGGGGCAGATCATCAATGTGAATTTCCCGGGATGTCCGCTTGATGAATGCAGAGGAATACTGAGAAACAGAAGGGTTTCAAGGCTGGCATTTTACGAAGACCACTACAACGAGGTCAGGAAACTGGATGACGGCGGATCGGAACTGATGGTCGAGGGTGTTCACAGACCCTATTTCGAGGAGGACTCGGATTATGCGGCGATCATGGGAGGTTTCGTTTCAATCGGAAGGGTCAGGAATATCAGTTAGGAGAAGGCATGCCCAAGGAAAAACCCCGCATGGAATTCCGGTTCTATGACATACCCAAGGGAGATTACGTGCTTCCCAAGCTCGGTAAGGGCTGGGAGCAGGAGTATGGGATCGGATACGGCAGGATGCTTCATTTTCACAATTATATGGAGATCGGCTACTGCTATCACGGCAGAGGCGAACTTCTGATAGAGGACAGGACATATCTGTACGGGAACAGTTCATTTACGGTTATCCCCGAGAATATTCCGCATACGACGATATCGGCTCCCGGAAACATATGCAAATGGGAGTTTCTCTTTGTCGACATCAAGAATTTCATACGAAATGAGATGGCATCGGATGAGATGTCTGCCGATGAGATCATCAGGATAATCAACAAGAGAGGGACACTCAAGACCGCGGTCAATCATCCCGCCCTTAATGATCTGATACTGAAGATCATAGAAGAATGCAGACAGGAGGATATGTACTACAGGGAGAGCATAAAGGGGTATCTGCGCTCGTTTGTGATAGAGGTCCTCAGGCTTGACGAGGAACGGGAGAGAGCCGGCGGGAACAGGATCAGTGACTTTATCAGGACTGCCATAGAATTTATCAATGCGAACTATCAGGGGCAGCTGAAGATAGCCGATGTCGC
>JBGUNV010000205.1:0-18899 GCA_045117595.1 Lachnospiraceae bacterium | reverse complement strand
CCGATGATATCTTCCATCCACCACTTGTTGCAGCTTGCAGCTGAAAGCATACAGCCCATGAGGTGATAATGGCCGTCGGAATGTGCAAAAGCATGAAGGGCATTATTCTCATCAACGCAGAAATCTCTGCTCGAAATGAATATCGTTCCGCTCGTACCGAGTGAGATATTACATCTTCCGTCTCCGACAGTTCCCGTTCCGATAGCCGCAGCTGCATTATCGCCCGCACCCGCAATTATCTTTACCGTCTCGGGGAAACCAAGCTCGGATGCGATATCCGCCCTGATATTTCCGACAACATCATAACTCTCAAATATCTTTGCAAGCTGATCCTCTCTGACCGAACATATCTCCATCATCTCCTTCGACCAGCATTTATTCTTAACATCGAACAGGAGCATTCCCGAAGCATCCGAAACATCCGTACAGTGAACGCCCGAAAGTTTATAAGCGATATAGTCCTTCGGAAGCATTATCTTATCGATCTTCGCAAACAGCTCGGGCTCATTTTCCTTCATCCAGAGGATCTTGGGAGCCGTGAATCCGGCGAAGGCGATATTTGCCGTGTACTCAGACAGTTTATCCTTTCCGATCACATTATTGAGATAATCCGTTTCCTTGGATGTACGTCCGTCATTCCACAAAATGGCCGGGCGGATAACGTTGTCATCTTTATCAAGAACAACAAGTCCGTGCATCTGCCCGCCGAAACTGATCCCGGCGATCCTGCTCTTATCGGCATCTGCCGTCAGTTCCTTCAGTCCGGCAACAGTCTGCTCCCACCAGTCTTCGGGCTTTTGCTGTGACCAGCCCGGATGGGGAAACTCGAGCGGATATTCCTTTGATACGATATTTTCGATCTTACCTTTTTCATCCATGAGCAGGAGCTTGACAGCGCTCGTGCCCAGATCAACACCGATATAAAGCATTTGTAACCTCCTTAGATCTGTTATTTACAAGGGTCTATCGTAACGATGGTACCGTCATCATTATACACCAGTTCCGTGTACTTGACACTTCTTCTGTGATTGATCCCGTTTGACATCTCACAGTCATGATAGAAGATATACCATTTTCCCTGATATTCGACTATCGAATGATGAGTTGTCCAGCCGATAACAGGCTCCATTATCCTTCCCCTGTATGTAAACGGTCCGGTAGGAGAATCACTTGTGGCATAAACTATATAATGCGTTGTACCGGTTGAATATGAAAGATAATACGTACCATTGTATTTGTGCATCCAGGGAGCTTCAAAATAGCGTCTGTCCTCATCCTTTGCCTTCAGAGGTTCTCCGTTTTCATCAAGGATCCGGAGCATGACGGGCTTTTGGGCAAATCCCTTCATATCATCTCTCATGACTGCACACATCGGTCCGAGCGCATCAGCCTCGGGATCCGGTTCGGGCGCAAAAGGAGCGTTTGGATCATATTTCCCGCTCTGCCATTTTTCAAGCTGTCCGCCCCACAGACCTCCATAGTAGACGATCACCTTACCGTCATCATCTACAAAAGAAGCCGGATCTATGCTGTAACTGCCTTCGATATAATCCTTCTCGGGTACGAACGGTCCGACCGGGCTGTCTGATGAGGCTATCCCCAGTCTGAAGATCCCGTCCTTGTCCCTTGCCGGGAAGAACAGATAATACTTTCCGCCCACATATGCCGCATCCGGTGCCCACATCTGGGAACTGACCCAGGGAACATCATCCTCGGAAAGCGCCAGACCGTTATCAACACAGGGCGCATCAAGGCTGTCCATGGACAGTATGTGATAATCCCTCATCTGATACTCGTCACCGTTATCATTGTCCTCTCCTTCATGAGGAATATCATGCGAAGGATATATGTATATCTTGCCGTTAAACACATGTGCCGAAGGATCGGCCGTAAACATATGTCTTACGAGTGGTTTTCTTGGTTCGCTCATTATTAATCTCCTTAATGCTTTGCAGCCTGACTTCGGTGCGTCGCCCATTATAATCGACTTCGTCGATGGGGGCTCCGCGTGCAGACAGATTTCTTCCCAATTTACTTCGTAAATCGGGCCCCTTCTATCTGCCTATCCCTTAACAGCGCCGGCTGTAAGACCTTCAACTATCTGGTTTGCAAATGCAACATATGCGATGATCGTAGGAACGATCGCGATCATGATCGCAGCAAACATCTGACAGTAATTCGTATGATAAGGTCCTACAAACTTGGTCAGCGAAACCGGAAGGGTTTTCTTGGCTTCATCGGATATGAATACCATCGCCAGAAGCAGTTCGTTCCAGTTTGATACGAACGACATAAGACCCGTTACCATAAATCCCGTCTTGGCAAGAGGAATGGCTACCGTTCCGAACATTTTATAAACCGAGCAGCCGTCGATACATGCGGCCTCAAACAGTTCATTCGGTATCCCTTCAAAGAACCCGACCATGATATAGATCGTTATCGGAAGGGAGAATGTGATATAAGGGATGATTATACCGATAAGGGAATTACTCATCTTCCATCCGGAGAACTGAACAAACAGCGGGATCAGTATGGTATGGATCGGGATCATCATTCCTATAAGGAAATAATACATGGTAAGTTTTGAAAGCTTCCAGCGAAGTCTTGCTATAGCGAATGCCGCCATCGATCCGAACAGCATGGAAACAACGAGCGTGGTTGTACATACTATCAGGGAGTTAAGCATTGCCGTTCCAAGATGTCCCTTGGTCCATGCAAACGAGTAGTTACCCCACTCCAGTTTTGCCGGCATTGCCCACGGAGAAAGCATAAGCGTGCTGTCATCCTTGAGCGACGTGATAAGAACCCAGAGAAGCGGAACTATATATATGATCGCAAGCAGGATCAGGAAAACGTATATTACAGTCGCTATTGTCCTGGCCTGTTTCTTTTCCTTACTTATTGTCATTGTAGCTGCTGCCATTTTTCCACCTCCTTACATATCGTAGCTTTCGGTCTTGACGAACTTGTTGATGATGACCGTCATGAACAGGCACAGGATCAGAAGGATAACACCGATCGCCGAGCCGTAACCGAGCTTTCTGAACTTGAACGCCTGGGTGTACAGGTGGGTTGCGATAACGTCAGCCTTATGGCTCAGGAATCCTTCGGGCATCATGTTGTAAATAAGATCGAAGAATTTCAGCGATCCGATCGCGTTAAGCGACATGGCGGTCGCTACCATGGGCTTGATAAGCGGAAGCGTTATATAGAGAAAAGACTGTTTTCTGCTGCATCCGTCTATATATGAAGCTTCATAAACATCCGAGCTGATACCGGATATCTGTGCCATGTAAAGCATCATGGACTGTCCGACATACTGCCACAGAGCTACAAACGAAACAACCCAGATCGGGAGAATGATATATCCGTCGGTATTGAACAGCCATTGCGGACCGAGAGTACAGTCACCGCCCCATGCTCCCAGGGATGCAAGCATCTGGTTGATACCAAGCCTGGGCATGAAAACGAACATCCACAGAAGACCGAGTGCTGCCGACGAAAGAACACACGGAAGATAATAGATATTCTTGAACAGGTTTCGTCCCTTTTTGATATTGGTAAGAAGTGCAGCAAGCAGAAGCCCGCATATAAGCTGCGTGACGATCGAGAAGATCATAAAGAAGATAGAGTTTCTGAAAGCTATCTTCATGGTCTGGTCCTTGGTAAGAAGCTGTACATAATTCTTCAGAAACTTCATATCCTCGAAGCCAAGGAACTTTGCCTTGCCCGGGAGCTTGTAATTACAAAAAGAATAATAAAAAGCTTTACATACCGGTACGAACAGAATGGCCGTAAACATTATGAGCGCCGGCGCGATAAACAGTATTATCGCTTTCTTGTTTCTCATTAACTTGTCCATAAACTACCTCCCTGATTAATACAATTGATCATCAGCCCCGAATGCGGAACCTTTGTCTAATAGCAAGATCCGAAGGATCTTGCAGCCGGAGCGGCGTTTGAGCGGGTACGGCAGGATCTTGCCATTAGACAAAGGTCAGCACCCGATTACAGGGTGCTGGCCGATTGTCAAATGTTGGTTTTATCGCATATTTCGATAATTACCAAACATTATCCTCATAATACTGCTGGATCGGATCGAGAGCAGTTGCGGGATCCTCACCCTTGAAGATCTCTACGAAGCAGTTATCAAATGTTGAACCTGCCTCTGTATCTGCAAGAGACTCATTGTAGAATCCGAATGTAGAAGATGCGCCCTTGAATACATCCATAACATACTTAAGCTCAGGAGGAGCAACCTTCTCATCATACTGAACGTTCGTTACAGGGATCTTACCGCCGACTTCTGCCGTATACTTGCTGGCTGTGTCATCTACGAAGTACTTGATGAGCTGTACAGCTGCATCGGGATACTCTGTATCTGCGCTCATGCAAAGGCTGTCTGACTTAGCGATAACTCTGTTGGGATCTGCTGAAGAACCGTCAACTGCAGGGAATGCGAATACGCCAACCTTGTCAGCGAATCCTTCTGCACATGAACCGTTGATCTGGCCGATAGCCCATGAACCCTGGATAAGGATTGCAGCTTCGCCGTTGTAGAATGCTGCTGTAGCTACGTCGTTGTCATCACCGGCTGCTGTCTTCTGGAAGTACTTGGAAAGCTCCTGGATCTGCTTACCGGCATTGATAACCTTCTCATCCTTCCAATCTGTCTTGTGGTCCTTGATGTCCTGAAGGTTAAGTCCGTTTCTGTCGCAAAGGTAACCGGCTACCATTGAAAGGCACCATGCTGTACCGGCTGAGATCGTGATAGGTGTATAACCCTTGTCCTGAAGCTTCTGGCATGCATCAAGAAGTTCTGAGAATGTCTTGGGAACTTCTGCGCCTGCATCTGCAAACATCTCTGTGTTATAGAATACACAAGCTGCTGCGATGTTAAGAGGGATAGCATAGATACCGGGGCCGTCGCCGCCGTCATCACCATATGTGCCGCCTGCGAATACAGCGTCACTTGTGAATGTCTGCTTCCAGCCGTCTGCATTAAGATAATCATCTAACTTAGCAGCTACGCCTGTTGTAGCATAGTCATTAAGGTTAGCACCGGGAGATGCGATGAATACATCGGGTGTCTCGCCAGCTGCTACGAGAGCATTGAGCTTGTCATAATACTCTTCAAGGTTTGTTGTGATAGGTGTGCAGTGATACTGACCTTCGAAATCCTTGTTGAATCTGTCAACTGATTCCTTGTAACCCTTTGTGATAAGGTCTTCTGATGCCTCAAGATCATCCCAGATCATGAATGTGATCTCCTGAACATCACCTGATGCCTCTGCTGCAGGCTCTTCTGCTGCGGGCTCTTCTGCTTCGGGCTCTTCGGGAGCTGCTTCTTCTGTTGCTGCGGGTGCTGCATCAGCTGCAGGTGCAGGTGCTGCTGCGCCGCCACAAGCTGAAAGAAGGCTCATGGTCATTGCTGCAGAAAGACAAACTGCCAAAAACTTTTTCATTTTCATCATTTTTCCTCCTTTTGAAAATGTAAATAAAAACCTGGTAAATCCACTCTAATTCTTAGCAATAATTTTAACTACTAAATTCTTGCTTTTTGATTATCAATAATTGCTATTGTAAATAAGGCGGTTTGTTACGAAAACGATTAAGTTGTTCAATTTTTACGTATTGAATTGCCATATTTTATGCATATTGCTGTAAAATCTTTTTTTTCTTCCATTTTTTTATCTTTTATTGTATGATTTTTTTGCAAAAATTAGTAATTAACAGATTGTTAAAAATGAAACAATTTTATTAGGGATATAGCAAGAAATGATAAAAATCCTTGACGGAGTAAAGGAAACAGTCAGTTACGAATATGAATCAGCTCTTCTTCTCTATAACAATACGGACTATGAAGAGTATCCCAACCACTGGCACCCGGCGGTAGAGATCGTTATGCCTCTGGAAGGCGAATATTCGATGGAATGTAATGAGGTTCCGTTCCGTCTCAGGATCAACGATATCATCATCATATGTCCGGGAGTACTGCATCATCTGTATGCCCACAAGGGGCGAAGGATAATATTCCAGGTCGATCTTTCCATGATACGTTCATTTAACGATTATGATTCGATCCTTTCCATAATGCAGCCGGCCATTGTGATCACACCGGAAGATTTTCCCGACATACACGGTGACATAGTCAGGATCATGAAGGACATCTATGACGAATATTTCGGAAATGCTCCCCTCAAGAATATTTCCATTACTTCCAAGTTCCTGAACATGCTTGTCGAAGTCGGGCGCAGCTACACGGCCAGTCCCGACAGATTCGTGGGGATCAAACCGACGAAACAGCAGGAATATACCGAGAAGTTCATGTCGATATGCAATTATCTGAACCAGCATTGTACCGAAGATCTGACTCTGGAGGAAGTTGCCGATATGGCGGGCTTTTCAAAATATCATTTCAGCCGTCTGTTCAAGGAATTTGCAGGAATGTCATTCTACAAATACCTTAATACCCGCAGGATCGCATATGCGGAAAAACTCCTTCTCGATCCGGAACTGAATGTTACGGAAGTGGCAATAAGAAGCGGATTCAACAGCATCTCCGCTTTTATGAGAATGTTTAAAATAGTGCGGAACTGCACGCCTACACAGTTTCGCAACTTAAATAACAATATTTCGCCCCGTTTCTAGCGGGTTTTGTTTATCCTTTCACGTATTGCGGCAGCAACCGTTTCCAGAACCTTTACCCTCGCGTAATATTTATCGTTTCCTTCAACGATCACCCACGGTGCATATGATGTCGATGTCTTCATGAGCATATCGTCAACCGCCTGCTCGTACTGAGGCCACTTTTCCCTGTTCCGCCAGTCCTCATCCGTGATCTTCCATTCCTTGCCGGGAGTGTTCGCTCTTGAATCAAATCTCTTCTTCTGCTCGTCCTTATCAATCTGCAGCCAGAATTTGATAACGATCGCTCCGTGATCTGCAAGCTGCTTTTCCATATCATTTATCTCACGGTACGCGCGTTCCCATTCCTCGCAGGAGCAGAATCCCTCTATACGTTCAACCATAACACGTCCGTACCATGTTCTGTCAAATATGGCTATGTGGCCGTCCTTAGGCATTTTGGTCCAGAATCTCCACAGATAGTGATGGGCTTTTTCGATATCATTCGGAGAAGATGTCGGATTTACTCTGTATCCTCTCGGATCGAGCGCTTCTGTCAGCCTGTGTATCGCACCGCCCTTTCCTGCCGCATCCCATCCTTCAAATCCCAGAACAACCGGTATCCTCTTCTCATACAGGATGCTGTGCAGTTGTTTGAGCTCCTTCTGTACAGCCTTGATCCTTGTCTTATATTCTTCTCTGGAAAGAGTTTTGGACAGATCCACCCTGTTAAGGGCATGGAGCTCATATTCTCCATCCGGTTTGAACTTACCGTTCCGCTCGGCCGTTTTGGGACTTTCAAGGCTTGAAAGTCTTTCGGCGAAGGCTTCCTCAACAGTCGACATTACCTTGATAACGGCATATCTGCCATCCTCGGCCTCAACAACAGTCCAGGGGGCCGGTCTTGTATCAGTAGCGATGAGCATCTCATCACAGATACGCGCATATGTATCGTATTCCTTGTTATGGAGTCTGTCCTCTTTGGTAACGCGCCATCTCGTATCCTTATCACCGCTTAGTTTATCAAGGCGTTTCTTCTGCTCCTTTTTGGAGATCACCAGCATGAACTTTAAAACGATGACTCCGTCATCAACAAGCATCTTTTCAAAAGAATTGATCTCATTATATGCGCTGTCCAGTTCCTTCTTACCGGTCTGCCCGGAAAATCTGTCCTTCCAGACACGCTCATACCATCCCTGTTCAAAAATATCTATATTGCCTTTTGAAGGCACTCTCTGCCAGTACCTCCACATGTAGGGATGCATTATCTCATTTTCCGTCTCCGTGATCTTCGAATGAACAGAAAAGGACTTCGGTGTCATCGGAAGTATCAGCTCATTTATGACCTTACCCTTTCCGGCTCCGTCAAATCCGTCTATCAGAATCAGAGTGGCAACTCCCTTTTCCCATAACAGACGCTGCTTCTCACAAAGAGACGCCGCGAGTTTCTCTTTTTTTTCCTTGTATTCTTCCCTGGAAATCTTCCTGGACAGGTCAAGATTATAGATCATGTTTATCACCCCCGTTCATACGTAATTATAACATATTTTTGACAAAACTTAAGATTCTTGGTAGTATCATAAATGGGATCGGTCGATCCTGTTAACAGTATTATCTCAGATTGAAACGGGGTGTTTCTAATGGATTCGGGAATCATCATATTCGCAGGGATCGTAATGCTTGTGATCATCGTTGCGGTTGTGGTATCGGCAGTGTCGAGCGTGATATCGGGTATCGCCGGTTCCGAACTCGACGAAGATGAATAAAAAAGTGTGGCATGCCACACTTTTTTTATTTCCATATAACGGATTCATGTTTTTTGAGTTTGAACAGAATACCGAGCGCTTCGGTCACCGACCTGAACTTGAGTGAAGAATCGCCTCCTATGTAGTGTATCGGAACTTCAATACATCTAAGGTTTCTGCAGTAATATCTCATTTCGGTCTGATACATATGGCCTGTGGAAAGGAACCTGTCAAGATTCATCGCCTGAAGTACCGGAGCCTGAAAACCCTCAAACCCGCTGGTCATATCCTTAAGTTTTGTCCCGAGAACAAGGTTTGCAAGTATCGTGCCACCTGAACTCAATATCTTACGGTAAAGCGGCTGATGGCTCATCTCGCCTCCTGCGGTAAATCTGGAACCCCAGACACAATCATAACCTTCCTCAAGTTTTTCAATGAACTGCGGTATCTCATCCGGCTGATGGCTGCCGCCACCGTCCATTTCCAGAACACACTCGGCTCCGTCCGCAAGTGCCCTTCTGTATCCTTCCAGATAGCAGGATATCACTCCTCTTGATTCCTTGTAAAAGATGCATTTAACCCTTCCCGTATCTTCATAACTTCTGATTATCTCTTCCGTCCGGTCCTTTGAGTATGAGTCTATGACAGGATACAAAAAAAGATTGTCATACGGAAGTGCCAGTATTTCTTCTATCACCCTGCCCATCGTGGCCTCTTCGTTCGCCACCGGCATTACGATTACAGTCTTCTTCATATTGCAGCCGCTATCCCTGTTATCCTAATAATATCGTCTGATCGTTATGATCGACCTGTAAAACACACTGCTGATCTTGATACCCGTAGCCTGTGTGCTTGCATGTACTATCTGATTGTTCCCTATATATATACCGACGTGGCCTCCGTAATACACAATATCACCCGGCTGGGCCTCGTCAAATGAAACTTCGCTACCGCCTGCTGACTGGGAATAGGAACTTCTGGGTATCCCTATCCCGAAATGCGAGTATACTCCCTGGGTGAATCCCGAACAGTCACACCCGTTTGTAAGTGATGTACCTCCGGGTACATATGGTCCCCCGACAAACTGGAGCGCATAATTTGCTATATCGGTTCCCATACCGGAACCGGTCGCACGGACATCGGTCCCCCGCGGCTTTGATTCCTCTTTTTGCTCCGTTTCCTCTTCAGTCTTCGATTCGGATCCGGATTCCTCTGAAGACTTTGTGTCACTGCTCTCTCCGGAGGGTTTTTCCGTTATCTCCTCTCCGGTGTCTGAGGCAGGTTCCGAAGCTTCTTCTTTTTCCTTAAGCTTTCGTGCCGCCTCTTCTTCTGCCCTTTTCTTAGCAGCAGCTTCCTCAGCTCTTTTCCGGGCTTCTTCTTCAGCCTTTTTTCTTAACTCTTCCGCGATCTTCTCATTTTCCGCCTGATTCAGTCTCCTGAGATTATCGCTCTGTTGAGCTATCTGTGCCTTATATTCGCTGGCCCTGGATCTGGCTCTTGTAAGCTGCTCCTCAAAATCCTCCACCGTGGCACGTTTTTCTTCTATCAGAGCATCAAGTTCCTCTTTCTGCTCCGTCAGATCTTCCCTGATCTCCTCAAGTTCGGACAGCTCACTCTCAAGCTGACGCTCCTTGTTCTCAACATCCTGTCTGGCAAGTCTGTACTGCTCAAGCAGCAGTCTGTCATACTTGTACAGTTTTTCGGAATATTCGGACTTGTTAACGGCCTCAGCCATGCTCTTTGATTCAAGGAACAGTTCCAGGTATGAGGAACTTCCGCGCTCATACATGAACTTGATCCTCTTGGCCATTGCTGCTTCCTGCTCAGATACCTTCTGCCTGGCCTCCTCAAGTTCTACCTTTGTCTGTTCGATATCCTGTTCCTTGTTTTTGATATCAGTTTCAAGAATACTGACGGACAGAAGAAGGTCAACAAGCTGCGCATCAAGTTCCTCGAGCTCGGCCTTTACTTCTTCCTGCTCCTCCGAAATGCTTTCAATATCCTGATTGATACTGTTCAGTTTCCCCTCGGCTTCATTCTTTTTGCTCTGTGCCGCCTGCTTTTCGTTTCTGATATCCTGGAGTGTCTCTGCCTTTACCGCAGAACCCGTCCCGGTAATAACGATACAGCATGCAAATGCCGTCAGAATTCGCGCAGATAATAATTTTCTCCCCATATTTTCATCCCCTTATCATTACGGAAGGTTGCTCCCCAGCACTTCCTTATGAACATATTTACAGATCCGCGGTACCGACCGTTCTCGGGAACGGAAGGACATCCCTTATGTTGCCCATCCCCGTCAGATACATCACACATCTCTCAAATCCAAGTCCGAACCCGGCATGTCTGGCGGTTCCGTATTTGCGAAGATCAAGATAAAAATCATAATCTTCCTTCTTGAGACCCAGTTCATTCATTCTGAGAAGAAGCTTATCGTAGTCATCCTCTCTCTGGCTGCCTCCGATTATCTCCCCGATACCGGGCACCAGACAATCCATTGCCGCAACCGTCTTACCGTCATCATTGAGCTTCATGTAAAATGCTTTTATCTCCTTCGGATAATCGGTAACAAATACAGGTCTTTTAAATTCCTTCTCGGTAAGGAATCTCTCATGCTCCGTCTGAAGATCACAACCCCAGCTCACCTTATATTCAAATTCGCTGTTATGCTTCTCAAGTATCGCGACCGCATCGGTGTATGTTACACGGGCAAAATCCGATGATGCCACATGCCTGAGTCTGTCTATAAGTCCTTTATCGACAAAGCTGTTGAAAAACTCCATCTCTTCCGGCGCATTTTCAAGCACATAATTGATTATATACTTGATCATGCTCTCGGCGATGCACATATCATCATCAAGATCCGCAAATGCCATCTCCGGCTCGATCATCCAGAATTCCGCGGCATGCCTCGTAGTATTTGAATTCTCGGCACGGAATGTTGGACCGAATGTATATATGTTCTTGAACGCCATCGCATAAGTTTCGCCGTTAAGCTGTCCGCTGACCGTCAGATTCGTTTCCTTACCGAAAAAGTCTTCAGAAAAGTCAACACTTCCGTCCGGAAGTCTGGGCGGATCAGAAGGATCGAGCGTGGTAACCCTGAACATTTCACCGGCTCCCTCGCAGTCCGACCCGGTTATTATGGGAGTATGGACATATACAAAATCCCTCTCCTGGAAAAATCTGTGTATCGCATATGCTATCAGCGAGCGCACACGGAATACTGCCGAAAAAGTATTCGTCCTTGCACGAAGATGCGTAATTGTACGAAGATATTCCATAGAATGCCGTTTCTTCTGCAAGGGATAATCAGGAGTCGACGGACCTTCCACATATATATCGGTCGCCTGTATCTCAAACGGCTGCTTGGCATTGGGAGTTGCAACCAGGGTTCCCGTCACTATCAGCGCAGCTCCGACATTGGTCTTGCTGATCTGCGCAAAATTAGGAAGATCATCTCCGTATACAACCTGTATCGGCTCAAAAAACGTACCGTCATTTATCACGATAAATCCAAATGTCTTGGAATCACGTATAGTCCGTACCCATCCTCCTATCTTCACTTCCCTGTCAAGATATTCGTCCCTGTTACTAAATATCTGTCTTACCGTTAACAATTGCTCCATTTTCTCATCTTCCTTATCAGTATATTATTTGGCAGGCGATACTGCCCTGTCAGCATTTTCAGCGAGAAAATCCTGGACCTTTGATGTCAGGATATATTCACGCAGTTCCTCCATACGTTCCTCTCCTTCGGCCTTAAATGCATCCGCGGATTCAAATGCTCCCATTTTGACATATTCATCTATTGCGGCATCTATATCCTCATCCGTTACGGTTATGCCTTCCGCCTTCGCTATCGCAGCCAGTACCATGCTCTCCTTTGCCGCGACCTTGGCATATTCGATGGCCTGTCTGTTAAACTCTTCCGGCGTCAGCCCCATTTTCTGCTCAACAAAATCATCAAATGACATATCGAGGCTGTCAGCATATTTACGGGCATTTATAACGGAGCGCTCCGTTTTCTTCTGAAGATATTCCGAAGGAAAATCCCTGATGATGGTTGCATTATCCACTGCCAGATTCCACAGATCCTCATAATACTGAAGCTCATAGAATTCATCGTATTCCGAGATCATCTGTTCTTCCAGCGCGGCGGTATATGCGGCAAGATCCTTAAACTGACCGTTTGATATCCTTCTGATAAAATCATCATTTATCTCCGGAACGGTTCCATCAGGATCTGCATAAGCATTTGCAAGCATATCAAGTTCTTCCTGCAGTTCCTCTTCGGTAACGCTGTATGATGATCTTTCAACATGCAGTCCCTTGTACTGTCCGAGCTTTATGTAATCATCGGGATCCGGACCGGAATTCTTTGCACAACCCGCCAAAGCAACCGGTATGATACATAACGTGACCAGAACCGTCAGGAATCCTTTTGTTTGCTGCATATCATTTTACCGGTTTGGCACCGGCCTTCTCCTGCATCTTCTCCACGAACTGTTTGAACTTACTCTTCTTTTTCGCAGTCTTGTTCTGATCTATGGATCCGTGTATACCCTTAACGCCTGTGATATATATACCGCTTACGGTTGCCTTGACTTCTCTTTTGACCGGAACATTATCGAATATCTTGTCATCACACACAAGCGACATTACCTGCGGTCCGACCTTTGCCTTTACTATGGGAAGCTTCGACCATCTCATGAATTTGGGAGTCTGGTCGATGACTGCCTGAGGCAGCCCCGAGTCCTTTATCTTCATCCTTTTCTTGTCGATTATGAGCATCGAAACAGTCTGCTTCATCGCATCGATCTGTTGTTTCTGCTCCTCTTCCCTTTTCTGTGCCTTCTTGCCGAGGAAGTACAAAAGTACCGCTATCCCTGCCAAAACGGCCAGTATGATCAAAAGCACAATGGTTGCTTTTGAAATGAGTAATACTGCATTCATTAAAACATATCTCCTCTATTCAAATTCTATCATTGAATCCATATCGGAATTCAGTCTTGCAAGATATTCTCTCATGTCATCGCAGACTTCGGGATTTCTAAGTGCAAATTCTATGTTCGCCTGAAGAAATCCTATCTTTGTCCCGACATCATATCTGTGTCCCTTAAAATCATAGCAGTACATGGCCTGGTCTCCTGCAAGTCTCCTGAGAGAGTCCGTAAGCTGTATCTCGCCTCCCGCTCCCGCATCCTGTGTTTCAAGATAACGGAATATATCCGGTGTGATTATGTATCTGCCGAGTATCGCTATTTCCGAAGGAGCTTCTTCAACGGAAGGCTTCTCAACCAGATCGTGGACCTTATACACTCTGTCGTCAACTTTTTTGCAGTCTACGATACCATACTTATTTACGACGCGTCTGTCAACCTTCTGTACTCCGAGAACAGATGTCTGGTACTCATTGTATACCTCGAGCATCTGAAGCAGACACGGTTTTCTTGCTACAACAACATCATCTCCGAGAAGCACGGCAAACGGTTCGTTCCCGATAAAATGCCTCGCCGTATATATTGCATGCCCCAGACCCCTGGGCTCCTTCTGTCTGATGGTATGGATATTCGCCATTTCGGAAATATCGCGTACCATCTTGAGCATTTCATCCTTACCGCTTCTTTCAAGTTCGAGCTCGAGCTCAACCGATTTGTCAAAATGATCTTCTATTGATCGTTTGCTTCGGCCCGTTACGATGATAATATCCTCGATCCCGCTCGCAACAGCCTCCTCGATTATATACTGGATCGTAGGCTTATCAACTATCGGAAGCATTTCTTTGGGTTGGGCTTTGGTCGCCGGCAGAAATCTTGTACCGAGTCCGGCTGCCGGAATGATTGCTTTTCTGACTTTCAAATACGTTCCTCCCTATAGGAAATTTTCATTTATCGATGATGAATTCCTGATCTCCATTTTTATACTGCAGTTTGCCAGATGCTCATAATTTATATCGAGCGCATAATCTATATCTATGTTAATGACATCATCACTTTCCCTTATATCGATCCTGTCGGTATCGACCCCGACAAGAAGCGTTCCGTAGGGAGTGATGTAATTGGTCATATTCCTCTTGTTCTTTTCAAATATCATCTCGACATTTGCAAATCCGCTCTTACTGATAGAGAGCATATCACCGTCAAATCTGACAGTGTTTTTCGTGATCTCGTCAGTTCCTTCGTTCACCTCATCATAGAATACGTAATGCTTGTCCCTTTTTTTGTAATAACTGCCGGGAGTGATGATCTCTATCCTGTCTCCTTTGGGATCATCCGTAAAATGAAGCCCCTCAACGGATACCAAAACATTTTTGTCCATCTATTCTTCTACCTGACTTAGCATATTGTTTTCCTGATTGACTATATGTATCTCTGCCGCTATACAGGCGCTGCCTTCATCTCCCTTTATCACACAGTCCATGATCTTGGCATGTTCCTCTATAAGTCTTGCATGATTTGCGGCATCCTTGATGTATTCAAGTCTGTATCTGTATATCCTCTCGGCCAGATTATTGACCATCTGTACCAGGCGCTTATTGTGCGACGCCGCCAGTATCACATCGTGAAAACGGACATCAGCCTGGGCGATAAGCGTAACATCACCGGACTTTGTCGATTCGGCGAATTCATATGCAGCCGCCCGAAGTTCCTCCTTCTGATCTTCGGTTATCCTCTTGCAGGCAAGCCTGGTCGCAAGAGAATCAAGCACAAGCCTCACCTCAAGGACATCCCTTATGTCCTGTCTGCTGATCCTGGATACCTCGGCACCCTTTCTCGGGATCATTGTAACCAGTCCTTCAAGTTCCAGCATCCGTATAGCCTCTCTTATAGGTGTTCTGGAAACCCCGAGTCTGTCAGCCAGATGTATCTCCATAAGACGCTCTCCCGGCTTTAGTATTCCCGTAAGGATCCCCTGTCTGAGGGTATTGAACACAACATCCCTTAGAGGAAGATATTCATCCATGTTCATTTGAAGTTTAAGCTCGTCCATCAATGATCCTCGTAATATACAGATCCGAAACAAATTCCTTCTGTCGGAGGCAATCGTATGCCTTTTTCATGTCCTCTTCATTATCATAAAAAGCGAACACGGTCGGTCCGCTGCCACTCATAAGCGGATACCCTCCATGTTCCGTCATTATCTCCGATATCTGATCGATATAGGGCGTTTTGGCGGCAGTAACACTCTGAAGCACATTACCCATGTTACCTGCTACTGTTTTCAGATCTCCCCTTTCTATCCCTTCGATGATCAGGTCAATATCCGGATGACAAACGTTATCATGCCTGTAATCTCTGTATACCTGTGCAGTCGATATATCAACCGGCGGCTTGGCAAGCAGCACCTTCCATCCCGGACAGGGCGCAAGCGGAGTAAGTATCTCTCCTATGCCCTCGGCCAGTACGGTCCCGCCTGTCAGACAATACGGAATGTCAGCTCCTATCCTGACCCCGATATCACATAGTTCCTTCAGTGACAGTCCCAGACCGTACAGCTCATTAACGGCTCTGATTGTTGCCGCGGCATCCGAACTGCCTCCCGCAAGTCCTGCAGCAACAGGGATATTCTTGACCAGACTGACCCTGATACCTCCCGTAAGACCGTATTTATCCATCATAAGTCTTGCAGCCCTGCAGATGAGATTATCATCATTTAACGGTATATCATCCCTGTGTGGTTCGATGACTATATGTATACCGTCATCTTCCGTCCGTTCTATATCAAGTTCATCATGAAGATCCAGCGTCTGCATGATCATACGTACTTCATGATATCCGTCCGGACGTCTGTTTATTACATCAAGTGCCAGGTTGATCTTGGCATAAGCGTTTAACTTCATCAGTCGCTACCTGATGATGACCTTAAGATTACCATCCTCGGGATTAAGGATCTGGTCTATAACATCACTTCTGCCGTTTTCGGCCGCATTAAGCACTCCTTCTTCTTCTATCTCAAGTCCCTTTACGGCTCCGGCAAGCACGTTCATCCCGTTCTCGAGTCTTTGAGTATTCTCATTTTCGGTATTCGAAACCGCTTTGTTCTCTTCTTCGGCTTTATCAGAATTTTCTTCTTCAGGTGCATTTGGTTTTTCACCTTTACCCTGCATCTCGTCAAGGCGTTCCTTTGCCTCTTCCCGTGCCTTCTTCTCAGTTTCTTCCTTCTGTTTTTCGATCATTTCGGCGTTAGATTTGGCAAAAGCGGATTCTTCATCCTTCTCCATGATCTCATCACGTCTTGTGATCTCATGATCATATCTGTTCTCGGAAATATCACTCTTTTCAACCATTACCTTGAGCTGGTCACGGTTGAATTCCATAAGATTGTTCTCTTTTTCCTCCTTGGTGAATACCATTCCTTCTTCAAGCGCTTCCATTGCGTCTTTTCTGACCCTTGTGGTATCACCGTCCGATGATTTTCCTACAACATCTCCGTATACGGACCGTTCGGTTTCCTCAGCTCTTTTTTCATCTTCTGCTGTCTTTTGAGCAGCCTCTTCCGACCTGGCTGCAGACTCTTCCTCGCCGGGACGGGTTTTTACCTCTTCCTGTTTTTCCTCAACCGGCAGTTTAATGTCCTTGAGTACAAGATTATCAACTCCTCCAATCTGCATCATAGCCATAGAAATTCCTCCTTCCGGGTATTTCGTAACCCATACGATCTAACTGACACAACCTGTCAATTCCGTGATCCTGCTTATTCTGTTCCTCTCCATATATTCCCTGATCCCTTCGATAACCTTTACGGTTGTAAAGGGATCCGTAAAATTCGCAGCTCCCACGGCTACTGCCGTTGCCCCTGCCATAATAAACTCGAGTGCATCTTCCGCAGATGTTATTCCCCCCATACCTATCACCGGTATATCGACCGCATGTGCCGCCTGATATACCATACGGACAGCCACGGGCCTGATCGCCGGTCCCGAAAGACCTCCCGTTTTATTTGCAAGAACAAACGATCTTCTGTTTATATCAATCTTCATTCCCGTGATCGTATTAATAAGCGATACCGCATCCGCGCCGTTTTCCTCGCAGACTTTTGCCATCAGTGCTATATCGGTAACATTCGGTGAAAGCTTCATAATCACAGGCTGTCTGGCCTTTTTTTTGATCTCCCGGGTGATCTGTGACAGGGCTTTGGGGTCCTGTCCGAAAGCGATCGCCCCCTCCCTGACATTCGGACAGCTGACATTGATCTCAAGCATGTCCGCATCTGTATCGGCAAGTCTCTCGACAACTTCAAGGTATTCATCCATCGTCTTACCGCAGACATTAACGATAACCTTCGTATCGAACCGGCCGAGGAATTCCAGGTCACGTGCGATAAATGTATCTATCCCGGGGTTCTGCAGTCCGATCGCATTTAACATTCCGCCATATGTCTCGGCTATCCTGGGAGTTGGATTACCCTCCCACGGTGTCAGACTGACTCCCTTTGTAACTACCGCTCCGAGCTTTTCCGGATCAACAAACTCCGAATACTCCATTCCCGACCCGAACGTTCCCGATGCGGTCATTACCGGATTCTTTAATTCAACTCCCGCTATATTTACTGACAAATCTGTCACGGTAACACCTCCGATGCAGGAAAAACAGGTCCGTCAGCGCATACTCTTTTATTTCTGACCTTTGAATGATCGTCAACAGACGATGAAGCACATACACATCCCAGGCACGCTCCAATACCGCAGGCCATCCTCTCCTCCATAGAGATGTAGGCGGGTATATGCCACTCTTCGGCAAGCAACCTGACACCTTTTAACATGGGTGCGGGACCGCATGCAAATATGATATCAGCGGTAAGGCCGCCTGTCCTTATAACATCTATTACAGTGCCCTTTGTTCCGGCACTTCCGTCATCAGTCGATATCCAAAGCTCTCCCTCTTTTGCCAGCTCATCATCAAGAAAAATATCGTTCGAGCTGCGATATCCCGCGACAATCGTAATATCACATCCAAGTTCCTTTGCAAGAGCGAGCATCGGCGGGATTCCAACCCCTCCGCCTATAAGGAGCGCTCTCATACCGGTCCTGATATCCTCCTTTACAGCACCGGCAAATCCATTGCCGAGAGGTCCGAATATCTCTACGGTATCTCCTTCCTTCAGACGGGAGAACTCCCGTGTTCCGGCTCCGACAACCTTGAATACCAGTCTTATTCTTCCGTGACCTGCCGATCTGTCTATATCACATATGCTTATCGGTCTCGGAAGAAGTCTGGCATCACTTCCCGAATATACCGATACGAATTGTCCCGATGATGCATATCTTGCAACATTTGTTTCAAGCCACAGAGAATAAACCCCGTTACACAGGCATTCTCCGGAAATAACAGTTGCTGTTTCCTTAATCTTCATACTGACCTTTACTTTCGGACATAATTATCCAATTTAAGAAAATTATAGCCTTTTTTTACCGTTTTTTCAAGTATGACGGGGGGTTTTGATAGCGTAAATCAAATGTAGGAATTAATAAACAGAGTTGACCAAGATCCGGTTAAGATCTGAAATACCCATTTATTATATTCC
>JBGUNV010000204.1:0-10987 GCA_045117595.1 Lachnospiraceae bacterium | reverse complement strand
AAGGAGAGTACGAGGCTGCCTCGACGACCTTCTCGAGAGTAGCGTGGTCTACAGGTTCGTCCGTGAACTTACGGATACTTCTTCTGGTACGGATATTCTCTAATGCTTCCATGGCTGCCCTCCTGTACTAAATGTTGTGGTTGTTTTTACCTGCTACGGAATATAATATCGTATCTTGTGGTCAATTGCAACGGAAAAATCAATTCTTTAATTGTGCAGAAGAACGATTTGATTTATAATCTTAGTAATTCATTAACCGGCAGGATCAAGAAGGAGAATATCATGGCTGAAGAGAAGAATTTGATTGATGAAGTCAGGGAATCGAAGGATCAGGCGGATCCGGAGCTTCGCTATCAGGATGCGGTCCCGGTATTTACCGAGCGCAAGAGATGGCTGCTGTTCGGACTTCCGTGGACGTTCACGAAGTATCTGCTGAAGGATGAGATAATGACCACGCAGAAGGGACTGTTCAATACGGTGATCAACGACTGCTATATGTACAAGATCGTCGATGTACAGCTTGAAAGATCGCTCCCTGAGAAGCTGTTCGGACTCGGAACCGTTGTATGCTATACGTCGGATACGACCGACAAGGTTCTTCGTATAACGCATGTACGCCGGGCGGAACAGATCAAGAACTTCATTCTGGAAAAATCGGAGAAAATGCGCATGAAGCGCAGAACACTCACAACCATGAGTCTTAATTCCGACGGCGCGGACGGTCTTGACGATATTGGATAAGATGTTTGATTATGATGCGGCATGCGCTTACATAGATGATCTGGCAAGGCTCGGGAGCAGGCCTGGGCTGGAACGTATACGCAGACTGTGCGCGTTTCTTGGCGACCCGCAGGAGGATCTTCGTTTTATACATATTGCCGGAACGAACGGAAAGGGCAGCACGGCCTGTATGATATCATCGGTACTTGCTGAGGCGGGAATGAAGGTCGGTATGTATACTTCACCTGCTGTCTGCGGGATAAGGGATCATTACAGGATAAACGGTGAACTGATATCCGAAAGTGAATATGCCGCATGCGTATCACGTGTCGCAAATGCCAATGATGAACTGATCGCCGAAACCGGTGAGAGTGCCACGCAGTTTGAAATAGAGACGGCCGTGGCATTCGTGTTTTTCGGTAAAAATGGCTGTGATGCGGTCGTACTCGAATGCGGTATGGGCGGACGGGATGATGCGACCAACATTGTCAGAAACAAGATATGTTGTGTTCTCACATCCATATCATATGATCATATGCAGTATCTGGGCGATACACTGACTGAGATAGCCGGCGTAAAATCCGGGATAATAAATTCCGGGGGCTGTGTGATCGCTCTTGATTCGGGTCCTGAGGTAACAGAAGTCATAAGAAAAAGATGCGAACTTACAGGCAGCAGTCTCTATCTTGTCGACCCGGATGAGGCAACGTCGGTGGCGGCCTTTCCTCTCGGACAGATGGTAAGCTACGGAGAAATGTCCGACGTCATCATATGCCTTCTGGGATCATTCCAGAAGGAAAATGCCGCACTTGCCATTAAGACTCTGTCGGTTATAGCTGACAATGATCTCATAGAGGGGTTTGTGATCACGGATGACATTATCCGGCAGGGAATGAAAAAGGCGAAGTGGCCCTACAGGTTTGAGTGCATAAGCTCCCACCCGCCGGTATTTACAGACGGGGCTCATAATGCAGATGCAGCGGTTAAACTTGCGGGATCTGTAAAACAATATCTTCCGGGATACAGGATCATACTTATGCTCGGCGTTTTTGCCGACAAGGAGTATGATAAGGTACTGAAGGTGATGTCTGATGTGGCAGACTGTATCATAACCCTTCAGACGCCGGGAAACAAAAGAGCACTTCCGGCTGCACAGCTTGCAAAAAGTGCCGCACAATATTTCGACGATGTCAGAACCTGCGGCAGTATAGAGGAAGCATACGAGACCGCGGCAGGGATCGCCGAATCATACAGTAAGGCCGGACAGAAGGCGGCTGTAGTTGCATGCGGATCATTATCATATCTGCATGAACTGACGGTGACGGTACTTGAGAAGATAAACTGATGGAAAGAGTAAACAGGATAATCGGAAACAGCAGATTTACCGAACTTGCCGCACAGATCGATGAACTTGAAAGCGACAGGATATTCTGCAGGCACGGAATGGATCATCTGCTGGATGTGGCAAGGATAGCTGTGATCATGGCCGGTGAGGATAATCTTACGATCGGACGCGATATCATCTATGCCGCGGCGCTCCTTCACGATATCGGGAGGGGACAGCAGTATATAAACGGTACAGAGCATGAACTTGCAAGTGCTGCGATCGCGCCCTATATTCTTGAAGAATGCGGATACAGTGCAGAGGAGACGGACGAGATAGTCGAGGCCATTATCAACCACGGAAATGAGGCGGTAAAGGATGAGAAAAACCTGACAGGAATACTGTACCGTGCGGATAAGGCATCAAGAAAATGCTTTATGTGCGAGGCGGCGGATATGTGCCATAAGAGTCCGGAAAAACGGGTGATGCATATAGCATATTGAATTTGTATCATATGCGGTATCGGAAGGAATTAAATGCAGATAAGAGACATTAAATTTGATCTTACAACATCAACATATGTTATGGGCATACTTAATGTAACTCCTGACTCTTTTTCGGATGGCGGTTTACATAATTCGGTCGAGGATGCGGTAAGCCATGCCCTCAAAATGGAAAAAGAAGGTGCCGCGATCATAGATATAGGCGGAGAATCAACGCGTCCGGGACATGTGAAGATAAGCCCGGAAGAGGAGCTTTCCAGGGTGATCCCCGTAATAGAAGCGATCCGGAAAAGGACTAAGATCCCGGTCTCCATAGATACGACCAAGCCTGAAGTCGCAAAGGCGGCGGTTGCAGCAGGCGCCGATATCATAAATACGGTCGAGGGAATGGGTGCACCGCGGGAAATGTTTGATGTTGTTAAGGATACCGGAGCAGTCTTTGTTATGACATACGAGGATAGTTATGTCAACCGGTTTGGCGAGCAGCTTATCGCGATGGCGGAAAGAGCAGTCGAAGCCGGGATAGAAGCGGACAGGATCATAGTAGATCCGGGTATAGGATTCGGTAAGACTCAGGAGGAGAATCTTCGGATACTGAACGAACTTCCCGTGATAACACAGATAGGATACCCGGTACTTCTTGGCTGTTCGCGCAAGTCGGTTATCGGAAACGTGCTGAATGTACCGGCTGATGAGAGACTTTCCGGAACTGTCGTCACGACAGTACTCGCAACGCTGGCCGGGGTCGGGATCGTCAGGGTACATGACGTTAAGGAGAACAATGAAGCGATAAAGATGTTAAGGGCCGTATGTATGGCCGGCTGATCATCTGATGGAACATAAACGGTGAGGTAGCATATGGACTATATATTTATTGAAAAACTCGAAGTTTTTGCCAATCACGGACTGTTTGAGGAGGAGGCAAGTCTCGGACAGAAGTTTTTCGTATCGGCAAAGCTGTATTTTGATGCATCCGTTGCCGGAAAATCGGATGACCTGACGAAGTCCGTTAATTATGCGGAGGCGTGTGCGGATATCACCAGATGGATGAAAACGAACAGATGCAGATTGATCGAAACGGTTGCCGAAAGGCTTGCCGCAAAGCTTCTGAAGGATTATCCGATAGTCCGCGAGGTCGAGGTTGAGATAAGAAAACCGTGGGCTCCGATAGGTCTGCCGCTCGAATGTGTCAGCATAACCATATCTCGAAAATGGCACACGGTATATCTGTCGATAGGATCCAACATCGGGGACCGTGAAAAATACCTGCGGGACGGACTGGATATACTGGGGGGGAATGAGGGCGTAAGGCTCCTAGCAACATCTTCGTTCATTGAGACCAGTCCGTACGGAGGTGTTAAACAGGATGATTTTCTCAATGCCGCAGTAAAGCTTGAGACGATACTGACACCATATGAACTGCTTGAACTGATCCGTAAGGCCGAGGCGGCGGCCAAAAGAGAGCGCAGACAGCACTGGGGCCCGAGAACGCTCGACATTGATATACTGCTGTATGATGATCTTGTAATAAATGAGGAGGATCTTACGATCCCCCATTATGATATGCAAAACCGTGAATTTGTATTGAAGCCTCTGTGCGAGATCGCACCGTTTGCGTTCCATCCGGTTGAAGGTGCGTGCATCAGAAAACTGTACGAAGACCTGAAGAACAGGTAAATGATCTAAGGAGCAAAAAGTGCCGATTCACCGTTTCCTCCGAAAGTATATGTCATATATGTTTCCTTTTCCCTGAAGGGCGAGTAAAAGGTAAAGTTGCTCGTGCAGTTGATGTTTTCGTAATTGCCTTCGGCTATGATCACAGCACCCGAACCGTCTGCACTGACTCTTATCAGTGCGGGATTCTGATTCCTCTGATAGAAGATCATCCCGCCGTACACGTTAAACGTATCCACCCGTTCATCCGTTATCTTGGTAAGACTCCCGTCAGATAATGAATATCTGTAAAGCTTGTAATCATCGCGCATGTTCATGAAGTACAGGTCGCTTCCGTCAACAACGGGATTGTAAATGGGATATTCCACGTACAGGGTTCCTTCGTACGAGCCCGGACGGTATATCTTGAGTAATTGCGTATCCTGTTCGCTGTAATAGATATCACCGCCGATAACGCATGCCGGATTGACTATCTCGCCAAGCGCTAAGCCCTTGTCCTTCCCGTCGGGGGAAGAGTGGTACAGCTCCATTCCGTTATCATTGTCATAGTGCTCATAATACAGTGTGTTACCGACGAGGTTTAACACACCCGAGGTACATTTGTCGAGGCATACAAAATCGTCCTCACCTTTTTTGAGCCGGTAGATACCGCTCATCCTGCCGGCTATTCCCATGAACTTGGTGCCGCCGGGATCGTCAAAATAGAAGTACAGATAATCCCCGCCGGAATTGATATAGGTTACGGGGACATCGATAAGCTTTTCGGAATTCTGTCCGTTGGATTCCATCCTATACAGATAATTATTGTCATAGATATTGGAATAATAGATGTAGCCGTCACTTTCACAGTACAGCCCTTTGTTATTCAGATTTCCCGAGGTATTGCCGATGGTGTCGGCCGGGTTTTCGGGGATGCGTGAAAGGTATCTTCCAAGTATCGCAGCACCGATGATGCCGGCGATGACGAGTATCATGATAACGATCGAAATAACACGTTTATTCATAATGACACCTCCCTTCAATGCTATTATATCAAATCGGCGAGGTGTTGTGGTAGTATCAAAAAACATGTTCAAAAAATGTGTTCAAAAAATGCGGAAAATATGGTAAGCATATGATATGAGAAGGATAGCGGACAGTCATTCATTAAACAGAAAATTATGGGTTGTGGCCCTTCCGATAATACTCCAGAATCTTATCGATGCCGCGGTGAACAGCGCGGACGTACTGATGCTCAATTATGTCGGCCAGTCGTCAATAAGCGCGGTCTCACTTGCCAACAGCATGATAGGGATCTTTTTCATGTTCCTGTACGGGATAGGGACCGGGATAGCGATGCTGAGCGCACAGTATTTCGGTAAAGGGGATCTTAAGACCATTGAGAAGGTCGAAGGGATAGGATTGAAATTTGCCCTATCCGTCGCAGCCATCGGTGTTGCGGGAGCGCTTCTGATCCCGAAAACACTGATGCGCATATACACAAATGATGCCGCGCTTGTTGACATAGGTGCGGGTTATCTGATGTTCATAGCGCCGGGCCTTGTATTCTGGGCGGTAAGTTCCGTATATATGTCGATACTGCGCTGTACCGGAAAAGTCGGCGTAAGCACCGTGCTTGAGGCTGTGGCACTCGTTTGTAATGTGGTACTTAATGCGGTGTTCATATTCGGACTTTTCGGTATTCCGCGCCTCGGTGTGACGGGTGTTGCACTTGCAACGGTCATCAGCCGGTTTATCCAGCTTGCCGGGTGCTTTATCGTTTCATCATTCGGAAATGCCCCTGTACGTCTGACATTTACAACGATATTCAAGAGATACCGGGTACTCGAACAGGATTTTTTCCGCATGGCATTGCCGGCTATAGCAAACGATCTGGCATGGGCTGCCGCATTTTCCGCATACTCGGGTATCCTCGGTCATCTCGGTGATGATGCGGTCGCTGCATATTCGATAAACAATGTTGTCCGAAATCTCGGTACGGTCCTGTGTTACGGCATAGGAGCCGCTACAGGTATAATAATCGGGCAGATACTCGGCGAGGGAAAGCTCGAGGAGGGTATAGACGCCGGCCATGTCTGCTTAAGGATGTCGTTTGTCACAGGCATTCTGGGCGGACTCATAGTCCTTGCGCTGACACCGCTGACGCTGAGAGTTGTATCACTTTCGGATACATCGCTGGATTATCTGAAATTCATGCTGCTGGTAAATACTTATTACATTACGGGAACGGCGGTCAATACGACTCTGATCGTCGGTGTGTTCCGGGCGGGCGGTGACAGCCGGTTCGGATTTGTATGTGACCTGATAGACATGTGGGTATATGCCGTACCCCTGGGACTGATAGCGGCATTTGTATTGAAACTGCCTGTAAAATGGGTCTATTTTCTGCTGTGCACGGATGAATTTGTGAAGTGGCCATGGGTGTTTAGGCATTTCTACGGTTATAAATGGGCCAGGAACATCACGAGGGATGATATCTGATCTGCGAGGGCCGTTCAAATATGATCCACCGGGGCCTTTCAAATTTGCTTGACGATTTCGGTGAACACGGATATTATTATTGAAGGATCTGATTCGAACACTTTTACAATTCCGGCCCGTGATCGGGCAGAGATTTCCGATTTTTTAAAATATCATATTGACAAATTCGAACAAATGTTTTATGCTCATATACAGAACAGATGTTCACGTATATGGGGCAGCGATTAATAAGGATAAGGAGATTATAATATGGAACGTGAAGATAAGCTGAAGGCACTAGACGCAGCACTGGCACAGATCGAGAGACAGTTTGGCAAGGGATCCGTGATGAAGCTCGGTGATCCTGGTACACAGATGAACGTCGAGACGATACCGACAGGATCGCTCAGCCTTGATATAGCACTCGGACTTGGCGGTATTCCCAAGGGAAGGATCGTTGAGATATACGGCCCCGAGAGCAGCGGTAAGACGACAGTCACACTTCATATGATCGCAGAGGTTCAGAAGCGTGGCGGTATTGCGGGCTTTATAGATGCGGAGCATGCTCTTGATCCCGTATATGCGAAGAACATAGGAGTTGATATAGACAATCTTTATATATCACAGCCGGATAACGGTGAACAGGCACTCGAGATAACCGAGACCATGGTCAGATCCGGAGCCATTGATATAGTTGTTGTTGACTCGGTCGCAGCACTTGTTCCCAAGGCCGAGATCGACGGAGAGATGGGTGATTCCCATGTGGGACTTCAGGCCAGACTCATGTCACAGGCACTCCGTAAGCTTACCGCAGTTATCAGCAAGTCCAACTGTACGGTGATATTCATCAACCAGCTGCGTGAGAAGGTAGGCGTTATGTTCGGTAACCCCGAGACGACCACCGGAGGCCGCGCACTCAAGTTCTACTCATCCGTACGACTTGATGTACGCCGTATAGAGTCACTCAAGCAGGCCGGTGAGGTGATAGGTAACCGCACCAGGGTCAAGGTCGTCAAGAACAAGATCGCACCGCCTTTTAAGGAGGCGGAGTTTGATATCATGTTCGGCAAGGGCATTTCCAGGGAAGGTGATCTGTTAGACCTTGCCGCCAATGCCAACATTATAGCCAAGACCGGTGCCTGGTATGCATACAAGGGACAGAAGATCGGCCAGGGACGTGAGAACGCGAAGCAGTATCTGCTTGATAATCCCGATGTTTACGCCGAGGTTGAGAAGACAGTTAGAGATCACTATTTCGGCGCTGTCGGAGAGGGTTCATCCGATGATGAACAGCCGGCTGCCTCCAAGGCATCGAAGGCTTCCGACAAGAATGCCGCACAAGAGGGTTGATGCCGCGTATGACTGTGACAGCTATTGAACCATACCCGAAGGGTAAGGGAAGGGTATCAATATATCTTAATGACAGGTTCGCCTTTGTATTGTACAAAGGCGAACTTTCCACTTACGGACTTGAGGTCGGGGTTGAACTCGATGATGAATTGTATGAGCGGATACTGAACGAAACTCTGATCGTACGTGCGAAGAAGCGCGGAATGAACCTTCTGATGAAGATGGACAGGACAGAGTCTGATGTCAGGAGGAAGCTTGATGAGGGTGGTTATCCGACAGAAGCGGTCGATGCCGCGATACAATATCTCAGGTCGTTTCATTACATTGATGATGAACGCTATGCCGCGGAATATATCCGGTTCAAGTTGGGATCCATGAGCAGGAGACAGATCACGATGAAGCTGTCTGAGAAGGGTATAGCGGCGGATATCATTGAGGCTGCCTTCGGACAGTATGAGGATGAAGGCGGAGAGGGAACTTCTGAGACGGAGAGGAGACTCATAGCAAAGCTTATCTCGAAGAGGCATCCCCTGGGTGTTTCGGATCTTGAATATAATGAACGGCAGAAACTGTTCGCATATCTGTACGGTAAGGGCTTTTCGACCTCAATGATAGAGGAGGTTTTTGAGTCATTACGAACAGGCCGGTGATCAAAACAGCACTTGACATAACTTGGCGCAGAGTATAATATTTAAATGTTGTATTATTGCAAGTACATGTATACAATATAAATTTTATCTGTACTATGACAATTGAATAAGGAGGTAAGCCGTGCCATTAGTAGCTCAGATCATTGCCACTGTGTTACTGCTTGCGATCGCGTCATTTGTCGCATACAAGATCGGTTATAATGCCCGCAGCAAAGCTGATGAGGGTAAGATCGGAAATGCGGAACAGAAGGCGCGGGAGATCATCGATGATGCACTCAAGACCGCCGAGACGAAGAAGCGCGAGAGTCTTCTGGAGATCAAGGAAGAGTCGATCAAGACCAAGAATGAACTCGAGAAGGAGACCAAGGAGCGCCGTGCAGAGCTTTCGAGAAACGAGAGAAGACTTCAGCAGAAGGAAGAGAACGTTGACAAGAAGCTCGAACAGTTAGAACGTCGCGAACAGTCTTTATCATCAAGAGAAGACGCATTGGCAAAGAAGAAAGAAGAAGTAAGCAAGCTTAATGAGCAAAGAGTACGGGAACTTGAACGAATTTCAGGTTTGACCTCTGAACAGGCAAAAGAGTATCTGTTAAAAGTCGTTGAGGAAGAAGTAAAACACGAGACCGCTGTCAAGATCAAGGAGATGGATCAGCGAGTCAGGGAAGAAGCAGGCAAGAAGGCGAGAGAATATGTGGTCAGTGCCATCCAGAGATGTGCAGTTGATCATGTTGCCGAGTCAACGATCTCCGTTGTACAGCTGCCAAGCGATGAGATGAAGGGCCGCATCATAGGACGTGAGGGTAGAAATATCCGTACGCTTGAGACTATGACCGGTATAGATCTTATCGTGGATGACACTCCGGAGGCAGTTGTTTTGTCAGGCTTTGATCCTATCAGAAGGGAAGTGGCCAGGATCGCACTTGAGAAGCTCATCGTTGACGGACGTATTCATCCGTCAAGGATCGAGGAGATGGTCGAGAAGGCTGAGAAGGAAGTCGAGAACGGCATCCGCGAGGCCGGTGAGGCAGCACTGCTCGAGACGAGAGTAAACGGTGTGCATCCCGAACTTGTTAAACTGCTGGGCAGGATGAAGTTCCGTACCAGCTACGGGCAGAATGCACTCAAGCATTCGATCGAAGTATCGCTCCTCGCGGGACTGCTCGCACAGGAAGTCGGTGTGGATGTCCGTATGGCAAAGCGTGCAGGACTGTTGCATGATATCGGCAAGGCTGTCGATCATGAGATGGAAGGAACGCACATTCAGCTTGGTGTTGAACTTTGTAAGAAATACAAGGAATCCGCGATCGTTATCAATTCAGTGGAATCGCATCACGGTGATGTTGAACCCCAGTCACTGATCGCATGTCTTGTACAGGCTGCAGACGCAATAAGCGCAGCACGTCCGGGTGCAAGAAGAGAAACACTTGAGACTTATACAAACAGATTACAGCAATTGGAAGATATCACAAACGGCTTCAAGGGAGTCGACAAATCTTTTGCCATTCAGGCGGGCAGAGAGATTCGGGTAATGGTAGTTCCCGAGCAGGTGAACGATTCGGACATGGTACTTCTGGCAAGGGATATCAGCAAGCAGATAGAAGCAGAGCTGGAATATCCCGGACAGATCAAGGTAAGTGTCATAAGAGAGAGTCGTGTTACCGATTACGCCAAGTAAACAAAACAAAGCTCCGGTCATTTCGACCGGAGCTTTTTATTATTTAAATATCACTTATTAACTTTTACTACTCAACATTCTCCCCGAGAATATCGCTAATGTTAATCTGTCTGTTTCTTACAGATAAGGAGCAAGCTTAACCTTTGCAGACTCAAGAGCTGCAAGATCGTTAGCTGTGATAGCTACTGCTGCATCATATTCTGCCTGAGCCATAGCTGTCTTTCCAAGCCAAGGAAGAGCTGTGAACCAGTCGAGCTGAGCCTTACGATATCCTTCGTAAGCAACAGCAAGGTTGTACTTCTTGGTAAGGTAATCAATGTGATTCTCTGCACATTCCTTGTTAACTCTTGCCTTAGCGTTCTCAACTAAAGCAGTCTGGTTAGCAACTATGACGTCTCTGTTAGGTCCACACTGAACCTTAACAAACTCAGCAAGACCTGCATCAAGCTTAGCATTGTTAGCCTGAATAAGAGTGATCAGGTAATCTGTGTTTGTAGAGGAAAGACTAACCTCTTTTGCCATAACAGGCATAGCAAACAGCATCGTAAAGATAGCTGATACAACTAAAAGTTTTGTGATTTTCTTCATTTCCAAACCTCCGTTATATAATTATATACTCGCGACATTCCCT
>JBGUNV010000203.1:0-9720 GCA_045117595.1 Lachnospiraceae bacterium | reverse complement strand
GGTCACGTACGATCACGGTAGTTCCCGAGGGGATTCCCGCTTCGTCAAAAGCCATATTCCTGCCGCCTTCGATCACATAACGGTATCCGAGTATCGATGATGCGGTTTTGGTCATCAGTTCAACTTTTGCCACAGCCGCTACCGATGCAAGAGCTTCGCCGCGAAAGCCGAGTGTACTGACACTCATAAGATCGTCAGCACTTATTATCTTGCTGGTCGCATGACGGCAGAAAGCAAGCGGTATATTGTCATGATCTATCCCGCTACCGTTATCTGTTACCCTTATGAAGTCGATACCGCCGCCTTTTATCTCGATGCTTATGCCTGTCGCGTTTGCATCTATGGAATTCTCAACAAGTTCCTTTACCACATTTAACGGTCGTTCTACGACTTCTCCTGCCGCTATTTTGTTGATAGTGGCATCATCAAGTATTTTTATCCGGTTCATATCTGCCATCTGTTCTTCAGTCTGCTCTGAAGTCTGCAAAGCGCGTTCAACGCTTCTACAGGCGTCATATTATTGCAGTCCAACTCCTTTAGTTCATTTATGATATCCTCATCACTCACCGTGTCAAACAGTGACATCTGTCCTTTGTCGACATCATCAACTTTTGTGAGTATTTTTTTGTTGGGCGTATCTGCGGCAATCGATCTTACCGATGCAGATATATCGTTATCCGACAGTTTTTCAACAAGTTCATTGGCACGGCCTATGACACTGTCGGGAAGTCCGGCAAGCTTGGCCACAGCAATACCGTAACTTTTATCTGCTCCGCCTTTAACTATCTTACGTAAGAATACGATCGTGTCATTACGTTCCTTGACCGCTATACAGTAATTATTGACTCCGTCTATCTTGCCTTCAAGTTCAGTCAGTTCATGGTAATGTGTCGCAAACAGAGTCTTTGCTCCTAGAAGTTTTGTGTTACTGATATATTCGATAACCGCCCAGGCAATGGACAGCCCGTCAAATGTCGATGTACCGCGTCCTATCTCATCGAGTATCAGCAGACTGTTTCTGGTGGCATTTTTCAGTATGTTTGAAACTTCGGTCATCTCCACCATAAATGTGGATCTTCCGCTTGCAAGATCATCGCTTGCACCCACACGTGTAAATATCCTGTCAACTATGCTTATATTGGCACTTTCGGCAGGAACAAACGAACCTATCTGGGCCATAAGGACAATGAGGGCAACCTGTCTCATATACGTGGATTTTCCGGCCATGTTGGGGCCTGTGATCACGCTTATCCTGTTTGCGCGGTTATCAAGGTAGGTATCATTTGCTATGAACATCTCATCTTTAGTGAGTTTTTCAACTACGGGATGCCGTCCGTTTATGATATTGATCAGACCTTTTTCATTGAGTTTGGGTCTGACATAATTGTTTGCCGATGCAACATATCCCAGGGAGGAATATGCATCGGCCCTGGCAATGATCGCCGCAGACCTCAGTATCCTGTCTACGGATCGTGACAGCGTATCTCTTACTGTTACAAACAGATCGTATTCGAGTGAGAAAAGTTTATCCTCAGCATTTAATATGGTATCCTCGAGCTCCTTGAGCTTTTCCGTGGTATACCTTTCCGCATTGGCAAGTGTCTGTTTTCTGATAAAATCCTCAGGGACGAGCTCCAGGAATGAATTGGTAACTTCAAAATAATATCCGAACACACGGTTATATTTTATCCTGAGGTTTTTGATCCCTGTACGCTGCTTGTCTTCGGCTTCAAGTTCAGCAAGCCATTTTTTTCCGTCTGTCTTAACGTTTCTCAGTGAATCGACCTTTTCGGAATAACCGGTTTTGATTATGCCACCTTCCTTGAGATTGACCGGAGAATCTTCGCTTATCGCCCTGTCTATAAGCTCACACAGATCCTCAAGAGTGTCCAGATCATCCGCCAGAGTCCTGACGGCAGATGCAGATGCACCGGCAAGAACTTCCTTTACTGCCGGAAGCATCCTTATCGAATTGGCGAAAGCTATAAGATCTCTGGGATTGGCCGATCTGTAGTTGATCTTGCCCATCAGTCTTTCAAGATCATATATCGGTGCCAGATATTCACGCAGTTCTTCACGCATTACCAGATCATTCCTGAATGCTTCGACAGCATCAAGTCTTTCGTTTATCCGGGCTTTATCGGTAAGCGGCTGCTCTAGAAAAGTACGAAGGAGTCTTGCACCCATAGCTGTTTTGGTCTTGTCAAGAACATAAAGCAATGATCCCTTTTTGGTCTTATCCAGCATCGTTTCGGTAAGTTCCAGGTTCCTGCGTGTTGCCGAATCAAGCATCATGTAATCCGTGACGGAATATACTTTCAGGTTTCTTATCTGATCCAAACCGCCTTTTTGAGTCATGTCGAGATATTCGATCAGTGCACCTGACGATACGATCGCAAAAGGTTTGTCCTCGAATCCGAGCCCTGCATAGTCGGATATGTCAAACTGTTTTTTTATCGCCTCATTACATGCACGGTCATCAAAATATGAAGCCTCTACCGGATATATCACGACTTTCAGATGGAATTTAAGACTTTCAAAATCAAACCCCGAAACAGTAAATGCATCATTACAGATTATCTCGGACGGTTCAAATTTATATATCTCATCCGTCAGTCTTCTCTCATCATTAACCTGTGTCGTCAGAAATACACCTGTGGTTATGTCTGACACTGCGATACCGTAGACATTTTCCGTATAATAAATACACATTATATAGTTATTGGACTCTTCGGAAAGAGTATCCATATCGGTATTTGTGCCCGGAGTAGCGATCCTTACTACTTCCCTTTTTACAAGCCCTTTGGCTTCCTTCGGGTCTTCGACCTGCTCACAGATGGCTACCTTGTAACCTTTCTGAACGAGCTTATTTATATATACAGTGGCTGCATGATACGGAACTCCGCACATCGGAGCACGTTCTTCAAGTCCGCAGTTCTTACCCGTCAGAGTAAGTTCAAGTTCCCTCGATGCGGTAACGGCATCATCAAAGAACATCTCGTAAAAATCCCCGAGACGATAAAAAAGGATACAGTCCTTGTATTCCTCTTTTGTTTCCATATATTTCTGCATCATTGGAGAAAGTTTAGGATCCATCACATACTCCGTCTGTTCAGGTTACTGTATAATAAATCGCCGTTCCGTTCGCGCATAACTTCTGCAAGTGACAGTTTCGTAAAACCCATGAATCTGCATCTGACCCTGTCATTTGAAAAAAGGTCGTTTAAACACTCCCGAAGTATATCATATGATCGTGGTGATGACATATTTATAAAATCTATGATTATGATACCGGAAATATTTCTGATACACAGTTGTCGGGATATTTCCTTTGCCGCCTCCAGATTGATATCAAGAAAAGTGCTTTCCCTGTCGCCTTTTATCTGACTGCCCGAAGAATTGACATCGATCGAAGTCAACGCTTCGGTAGGTTCAAATGTTACATAGGCCCCGCTTTTCAGATATACTTTCCGGGCGCATGCCTCATCAAGCCTTGCGCCAAAAGAATATAAACCGGCAAGACTGATAAGATCATCCCTGTAAAATCTCAGTCCGACCCGGTCGGTAATATTGACTGTTTTGGATAATATCATATGGTCGGATTGTATTGCTTCCCGGATCTTTTCATCGTCTGTAACTATCTCCTCAATCCCAAGATCACATAAATACAGAAGGTCCCATACATATTCTGCAGGAGGAGTATACAGAACACTGTATCTGCCGGCATGCTTCGCCTTTTGCCTCACAGACATTAATATACAGGCACAATCCCTGATCTCTTCTTCTATCCTGAACCTGTCAACATTATCGTCAAAAGCCTTTGTCCTTAATATGATACCGATACCAAGCCCGGTGGAAAGATCACGAAACCGATCGATAAGAACGCCTCTCTCATCCTCCGGTATTTTTGATGATGCTTTAACAAACGTCTCATCATCCGATACGACTGCATATTCACCGCATATTGACAGTTTATCGGTAAACTGTGCCTTTTTGTTCAGGTACGGATCTTTTTTGTACATAAGCGGCACGATAGTCCCGCCTTTGATCGGTTTGTTAATGAATCCCGTCTGTTTGTCGGCGTATCTGACAAAGGTCGAACCTATATTATCGATATGATCAGTTGCAACAGTATTTATCACGGATCCTTTCATCGAACCCGCCAGAGTTTCATATACATAGATATGCTCGGTTCTGTTATCTTTGATATGCATCAGGACATATCGGTCATTTATGGATGTAAATACGGCAATATTATTCATGAAATATCTTTTCCGACAGCGTCAAGCGACACATAACCGTTATCATACGTAAACTGGTCGATCCTTTTGATCTCATACGGACAATCCGTTTTGCACAGTTTTACAAGCTCTTCCATTACGATCTGAGGTTTCAGGTTATCGCTGCTTCCCGAACTTATCAGCATGTTAACACATCCGCCGTTGTCATCTTCACGAAGATCATATATAAGATCTCGTATATTGACAATTTTCTCGTTCTTTTTTGTTTTTTTGAGAACATTTATCTCAGGGAGGGACATAAGACTGCTGATGGCATCCCTGATGATATCTGACATATCGGGTTCATGATATATGGCATATTGTGAGGCCCTTACGGCAGCCATTGCATTTTCACATTTTTCCGGAAGCTTGCGAAAAGACATTATCTCTATCTCCGGAACGGATTGCCGGCAAAGACTGTCCAATGCTTCCCTTGTAGAAATACCTTCTGTCAGTGTAACATCCGCATACTCACCCGTGCTTTCCATTCCGAGAGGCAGAGGTGGTGTGAACGATAATACCTGGTGTGGTGAAAATCCTTCCGAATATGCAACCGGAATCCGTGCACGTCTGAACAGTTTCTGGAAATATCTCATGACATCCAGATGTCCGATATATATCAGTGCGCCTGTTTTGGAAAATCTGATCCTAACTTTCAACACAGACACCTCCATGATATCTTCCGGCACCGCATCCGCTGCATTTCTCTCTGCAGTTCGGAGTAACTTCACCGGACTGTGCTTTTATATACTCCCTTTTCAGATGTTCCTTTGTCACTCCGATATCTATAAAATCCCAGGGGAGTTTTTCATCAGGATCCCGCTCCCTGTTATAATAGAACTCCTTGTCGATACCTTCCTCTTCAAACGCTTCATTCCATGGAGAATAATCAAACTCCTCGGTCCACGCATCAAACATGCAGCCTTTTTTATAAGCTCTGACAAGTACTTTTGACAGTTTTCTGTCACCTCTTGCAAAAATACCTTCGAGAACCGATACATCTGCCGCATGCCAGTTATATTTTATACTTTTCCTGTTGAGCTGCTGTTTCATTGCATCATTAACAATATGTGCCTTGTATCTGAACTCATCCATGGTGTTCATCTTGGCCCACTGAAAGGGAGTAAAAGGTTTGGGTACAAAGAACGAAGTGGATGTTACTATACTGACCTTAGTCTTGCGCTCCTCCTTGGGTATCGTATCATAATACAGTCTGGCGATTTCATTTGAAAGAGTTGCGATACCGATCATATCTTCCTCGGTCTCATAGGGGAGTCCGAGCATAAAATACAGTTTCACTCTTGTCCAGCCGCCCAGAAATGCGCTTTTGCATCCTCCAAGTATATCCTCTTCCGTAAGTCCTTTATTTATCACGTTTCGCATACGCTGGCTGCCGGCTTCCGGAGCAAACGTCACTACAGATTTCCTTATATCCGTGATCCGGCTCATGACATCAAGTGAAAAAGCATCCACACGAAGCGAAGGCAGTGAAATGCTTATATGGCCGGACGAAAACTCATTTATAAGAAAATCACAGATCTGGGGAAGAGACCTGTAATCGGATGAGGATAAAGATGACAGGGATATCTCTTCATAGCCCGTATTAGCCAGCATTTCCTTTGCATATTCCTCAAGCCGCGTGTTATTCCTCTCACGTATGGGTCTGTATACGTAGCCGGCCTGGCAGAATCTGCAGCCTCTGATACAGCCCCGCTGGATCTCGAGGACGACACGGTCCTGTGTTACCTTTATATACGGGACGATCGGCTTTTTCGGATAATATGTATCGGAAAGTGCGGTTACGATCTCCTTTTCTATCACGGCAGGCATATCATCATATTTCGGTACAAAATCCCTGATCGTTCCGTCGGAATTATAACTTACCGTATAACATGAGGGCGCATATATACCGGGGATCATTCCGGCCCTGCGTATAAAATCCGCTCTGTTCCATTCCACCCTGCGGCATTCCCTGTACAGATCGATAAGAGCCCTGTAACTCGTCTCTCCCTCACCTATATATACTAGGTCGAAGAAATCAGCGACAGGCTCCGGATTATAAGCACATGGGCCGCCACAGATAACGATGGGATCATCATCGCCACGTTCTGCCGAATAGAACGGGATACCGGCCAGATCGAGGATCTGAAGGATATTCGTATAACACATTTCATACTGGAGAGTGATACCGAGAAAATCGAAATCTTTGATATTATCCTGAGACTCAAGTGCAAAAAGAGGTATATCCCTTTCCTTCATGATATCGTACAGATCGGTCCAGACGGCAAATACACGTTCGCACCATACATCATCAAAAGAATTGAACATATCATAAAGGATCTGCATACCAAGGTGAGACATGCCTATCTCATACAGATCCGGAAAACACATGACAAATCTTACAAGCCCCCGGGGGTCCTTGTATACGGCATTCAGTTCATGACCTATATATCGTGCCGGTTTCTCAACAGACAAAAGTATATCTTTAGATAACGCCAGAGCGCTCATCTGTTGGCAAGCTCCTCCATGATGTCATCCCAGGTGAGTCCTTTTACGGCCATCAGGACCATGACATGATACAGAAAATCGGCGATCTCGTATTTGCATTCTTCCGCTTCGGGATTCTTGGCGGCGATAACGATCTCGGTTGCTTCTTCCCCGACCTTTTTAAGTATCTTGTCGATCCCTTTATCAAAAAGATAATTGGTATATGAACCTTCCTTGGGATTGACCTTCCTGTCCAGTATCACTTTCATAACATCTTCAAGGACGGTATATGGATTGGCGATATCCGTATCCTTTTTCATGATCTCATTGAAAAAGCACGAATACTCTCCGGTATGGCATGCATTACCGATCTGAACAACCTTTGCAAGTAATGTATCGTTGTCACAGTCGCTGTACAGTGCTTTTACATACTGATAATGGCCGCTTGTATCGCCTTTTTTCCACAAGCACTTCCTTGAACGCGAATAATATGTCATTATGCCTTCACGCACAGTCTGCGTAAAGGCTTCTTCATTCATATATGCAGCCATCAGAACCTGTGAAGTAACAGCATCCTGACAGACTACAGGAACAAGTCCCGCAGCATCACATTTAAGGTCACTCCACTTAAGACTGCACAGGTTGACATTCATATCAAACCCTTTTGCGGTAAGTTCGTCTCGGAGTCCGAACAGGTCATTTCCCCTCCGGTTTACGTATTCACCTGATATTCCGGCCACACAGGCGGTTTTCAGTGCTGCTTCAGGATCCGTTTCCTCATTTATGAAACATACGAGAGGTATCTCGTCAAAACGATCAACAAACAGTTTTGATAACAGTATCGCACCCGATGCATTATCCTTTATAACCTTCATATTATCGAGGATCTGTTCGAGGCTGTCTGCACATACATATATCTTGGAAGGTGAAAAACGTTTGCCTGCATCCGTCACCAGATCAATGTTCGACTGCTTTGCCATGTTAAGTGCTACTTTTGCGCATCCGGCATACAGAAGTTTCTTGACATCCTCGAGACGGTTGACTCGGCCGGCTCCGTATACGGGTGTATCGATCGATGAAGTGATCCTGCGGACTGCAAGCAGTGCCTCCTCATGTTCCGTATCTTCATCTGACAGATCAAAAACTATAAGAGCGTCCGCTCCGTTTACGGAAAGCATTGTACTATATGCCGCCGGATCATCGGAAACGGGAGTATCATCCCGAAACCCTTTTACGAGCTTTCCTTTCTTTAAATATACACATGGAATCAAAAGCTTTTTCATCAAAGAGTTCCTTTCGTTGAAAGTGTCTGCCTGATCCTCTGATCATAGCCGGTAGCCATATCAAGAGCTTTTGCAAATGCTTTGAACATAGCTTCACATATATGATGTGAATTGATCCCGGAAAGAACCTTAATATGAAGGTTCATCCCGGCACTGTAGCTTATGGCATAGAAAAACTCGCGAACGAGTTCGGTATCAAGATATCCTATACGTTCCGTCGGAAATTCGGCATCATACACAAAGTAAGGTCTTGAACACAGATCGACCGCGCATAATACCAGCGCGTCATCCATGGGCAGGATCATTGATCCGTATCTGACGATGCCCTGTTTGTCACCAACCGCTTCCTTTATCGCCTCACCGAGAACAATCCCGCAGTCCTCAACCGAATGATGTCCGTCAACAAGAAGATCACCTTCACATGTAAGTGAAAGGTCGAAAAACCCGTGTCTTGCAAAGTTTTCAAGCATATGATCGAGAAAACCTATACCTGTATCAATCTTTGCTTCCCCTTTACCGTCTATGTTAAACGTAAGAGATATTGAAGTCTCCTTTGTTTCCCTGTTTCTGGAACTTATACGTTCACCTGCTGCTTTTTTCGGCATATCATAACACTCCTTTATCAAACCTTACGCCTATGGAATTGGCATGTGCCGTTAATCCTTCGGCCTTTGCAAAGCTCATTATATCATCACACGCATTTTCAAGAGCGGATCCTGAATAACTGATGATGCTTGTCCTCTTGATAAATGCATCGACACCGAGAGGTGAAAAGAATCTGGCACATCCGTTTGTAGGAAGTACATGATTGGGTCCCGCATAATAGTCGCCCAAAGGCTCGGATGAGTATTCACCGAGGAAAATGGCTCCTGCATTATGTACTTTCGTCATCATTTCAAACGGATCCTTCGTCATGATCTCGACATGTTCCGATGCGATCTTATCTGCCACATGACATGCGTCATCCATGTCTTGTGCGATCAGTATATAACCGTAATTATCAAGTGATTTTTGGATTATGGAACTTCTCTCAAGGCGCCTGATGAATTCATCTGTATATTCCGAAACTTTTTCGGCAAGCGCCCTGCTGTCGGTTATCAGTATGGCACTTGCAAGTTCGTCATGTTCGGCCTGGGACAGAAGGTCCGCGGCAACATATTTCGGGTTTGCGGATTCATCGGCAAGTATAAGTATCTCACTAGGACCCGCAACGGAATCTATGCTGACAAAGCCAAACACAGCCTTCTTGGCAAGCGCTACATATATATTTCCCGGCCCTACGATCTTGTCAACCTTGGGAAGTGATGCGGTTCCGAATGCCATCGAAGCCACAGCCTGGGCTCCTCCGACCTTATATATCTCATTAACCCCGGTTATCTTTGCGGCAACAAGTGTACAGTCTGCAACATTACCGTTTGCATCCGCAGGCGTAAACATCACGATCCTTCTGACTTTCGCCACAAGTGCAGGGATTATGCACATAAGAGTGGATGAAGGATATGCCGCCTTACCTCCCGGAACATATACTCCCACCGTATCTATCGGAGTAACCTTCGCTCCAAGTATGGTTCCGTTTTCATCTGTATCAAACCAGCTGTTCTGAAGCTGCTTCTCATGATATTTTCTGATATTTGATGCAGCCCGTTCCATTACATGGATCAGTTCCGTAT
>JBGUNV010000202.1:0-6689 GCA_045117595.1 Lachnospiraceae bacterium | reverse complement strand
GTGTAAGTGCAGTAATGTACTCAGCTGAATGTTACTAATCGGTCGAAGGCTTTTTTCAGAAGGTGTCGTAGATCATTATCAGTATTTAGTGATCAAGGAGAGAACAATCTTGACAGGTTGTTCTCTTTTTTTTAAAATTCTATTTGTCTGAAATTAGAATCATGTATTAGGGATGGGATATTATGAGAAAGAAATCAATAAAGAACATGAATATCATTAATAAGAGAAGAAAAGGATTTGTCGCACTCATTGCAGGTATTGTAATAGGACTAATGCCGACAGTTGATGTTTTGGCAAAGACTATTGTATATAACGATGATTGTTTGCCGGTAACTGATAATAAGGTTTATAAAGGTGATAGTATAGAATGGTCTGTTACAGAATCGGGTGGCGGAACTCAGATTATATTAGAACTATACAATACGGATAAAGAAACGCTAGTTAAGCGTTTATATAGTGAGAGAGCCGTAGGTAATGGAAATAGGGCTCATGTAGATAATATTGGTAAATATACAATAGAGGATCTTGATTATTGGGATTATTTTGAAAGTGGCTCCGTTGATGGCGATGCTGACAATCCTAGAATAATGACAGTTAAATTAAAAGCTGTATTAAAACCATCTGCTAAGGTCACTGTCAATGTCACCCCTGCAAACTCCGGTACTGCCAATGCCGGTAAGGGAAATGCCTGCGTGAATGATAATATTAATCTGACAGCCGCAGCAAAGGATGGATATGAATTTGATAAGTGGACCACGACATACGGTGCAATAACAATTGCCGATACAGGTGCGGCACAAACCACATTTAAGGTTAATGCTATTCCGGAAGACCCGAATGTTGGTATAGATATAACTGCCAATTTCAAGGCAAAGGAACCCAGACCGGATGAGAATAAGATAAATATTACATTTGACTATAACGGAGGAAAAGGTAATACAGCGTCTAGGACAATAGAAAAGGGAGCGAGTATAGGCGAGCTTCCGGAAGCAACACGTGACGGATATAAACTGACAGGATGGTTTGATTCAAAAACAGACGGAAAAGAAGTAACAAGTGCGACTAAATTTAACAGTTCCGCGACTGTCTGTGCGCAGTGGAAGGAAGATACGAATCCGCCCCAGCCGGGCCCCGAACCTGATCCGAAGCCGTCACCCGATCCAAAGCCTTCGCCTGATTCTGACGATGATGGAAAGAAAAAGGATAAAGGTAAAAGCGGAGACAGCGACAGCAACGAGGACAATGGCAAACCTGTAGTTATAAATCCTGATGCGATTGATGCACATTACTTTGTAAACAATGTTTTGCAGCCCAATGCGATGATCGGAAAGCAGAAACAGTCGGATCTGGCCGAAGCTGTATTTGCTGCAAATCTTCCCAAGGGATGGCAAAAGGCATTTTCCATGTCAATGAGTGTGAACGGCAAGAATGAATATTCCAAAAAGGAAGGGAATATTGTCCTGTATGTTCCGACACAGTATCAGAAGGCGGGACGCGAATTTGCTTTTCTTGCAATGGATAAAAACGGGAAAGTGATCGTTCTAAGTGATCAGGACAAGAGTCCTAATATCGTAACGGTGACCCCCAACATTGAAGGTTATGCATACCAGCTCATCTTCAAAATTTTACAGACACAATGAATGAATCTAAGGCACCGGAGCTATCCGGTGCCTTTGTTGTTAATGATACGGAGACAAAAATTGATAAAGAAGATTCTGATAGTGATCGCAGCGGCCGTGATTATGCCGCTCATGCTTGTGCTTACGGCATTAATACCGAAGGAATCGATAAGAACTCACTCACTTGAATCCGCACAGTATCTGTATGACGGGGAACTGTTCGGAGATGTGAAAGAGGGCATAGATGGAAGTAAGATCGACAGGTATGCCGATGCGATCCTTCTTAACATTGCATATCATCTTGATGGCGAATACCCTGTAAAGAGTGTTGTGCTGTCGGCCTACTATTTTACGCCGGATCATGAGGAAAACGAAAATTATCTGATAGCTGTAAGGGACGACCTTGGTATAAACCGGCAGTATCTGCGTTACTGGCATGGGTCGATCGCGATAGTTCGACCGCTCCTTACAATATTGAACGTGCGGGGCATTTACATATTAAATGCCGTGGTTCTTGTTGTACTTCTTCTGGTATTTTGCATTATGATGGCACGACGCAGAGAATATGCACTGATCATAGCCCTTGTCATATCGCTTGCATTATCCCGGGCATGGTATATACCGCTATCGCTTGAATATACATGGACGTTCATGATCATGCTCATATGCTCGATCATCGCGGCGATACTTTGCAAAAAAGAATACAGAGAATACTATGCGGTGTTCTTTGCAATCACCGGAATGGCAACATCGTTTGTCGATTTCCTTACGACCGAGACTATAACGCTTCTGATACCGCTGCTCGTGATATTGTGGCTTGAGCGAAACAGACACGCCGACAGCATCGGTAAACCGTTTGTGAAATCATTTATTAAAAGGGAAGATTTCCGGATGACATTGAAGTGTGCGCTGTCATGGCTTGCGGGTTATGTGTGCATGTGGGGATCGAAGTGGATCCTGTGCTCGATCGTGATGAAGGAAAATGCACTTCCTTATGTAACGGAGCATGTTGCGGAACGGCTCGGAGGGGAAGTGGGAGTCGGAACGGCCGAATTTATCACAGGCGCCGTAACAAGGAACATAGGATGTCTGTTCCCGCTCGGGTATGGGGCTATAGGAGCGACGGGTTTCATTGCGCTCATACTGTTAGCGCTGTACAGGGGATTTGTATACAGGCAGGATAATGCGGACCGCGGTTTCATAGTCCTTGCAACTCTGATCGCCCTCGTTCCCTGGCTGAGATATCTCGTTCTTCACAATCATTCATACATACACTTTTTTTTCACGTTCAGGGCACAGGCGGCCACGATCATGGCGGTTGTCCTAATAACAGCAAGGCTTACGGAGAAGGATCATGCAGGATGATGAGAGTTTAAAAATATCGATAGTAATGCCGTGCCTTGACGAGGAAAACACCGTGGGTCAGTGCGTTGACGAGGCTCGGGATTTTCTGACAGATAACAATATCCCGGGTGAGATCATTGTTGTCGATAACTGCTCTTCGGATGATTCTGCGAAGGTTGCACTTGATCATGGGGCAAGGCTCATCGCAGAGGGAAAGAGAGGTTACGGGTACGCGATCAGAAGCGGAATAGAGGAAGCAGAGGGAGAGATTATCATCGTAGTTGACTGTGATCTTACATATGATCTTTCCGATATCGCTTCCATTATCCGTTTGATCGATGATGGCTGTGATATGGTCATAGGCGACAGGTTTTCGGGAGGTATCGAAAAAGGCGCCATGCCGGCTGTAAACAGGGTAGGCGTAAAGGCTCTGTCAATGCTTGCCCGTATGAGATTTCATACCGATGTGAATGATTTTCATTGCGGGCTGAGAGGTTTCAGAAGAGATACTGTTGAAAAACTTGATCTTCGTACCGGCGGAATGGAGTTTGCGACCGAGATGATCGCACAGGCGGCAAAGCATGATCTGCATATAGCGCAGACCCCCGTTTCGCTTAGAAAATGCAGGGTTTCCAGGCAGTCTAAGCTCCGTATTATAAGAGATGGCCTGCGTCATCTGACATACATATGCGGAAAATATTGGTAATATGTCATAAAAGTTACGGATATACGTTGTTTTTATTTATATATTATGCTAGTATTAACGTACTTTACGTGTTTAAAATAGTAATCGTTAAAGAAAGGAAAACCTTATGAAGAGTAAAAAAGGAATCAGTATCGTTGTAACACTTATGCTGGCAGGGCTTATCCTTGTTGCTATGATTGCGGTCAGCGTAGGTTTTTTCGGCTCCAGGATGCAGACCTTGACGAAGGAAGATGAGGAGCTGTATTTTGATCATCTTTATTCGATAAGTGAGAAGCTGATCAACGCCGACAGGGATTTTTATCAGGCGATGATAGCGGCAATACAGTATCATGATGTTTCGATGGCTCCGGCAGATGTCCCGGCCGAACAGCTCGAAGAGCTCAAAGCCCAGTATCTTGCAGATGTTGAGGATAATAAGGCTCAGGTTCTGGAACGTGTAGAAGAGGCACATAAGATCGCAAGTAATGAGGCTGCTCTGTACACGGGAACAACCATTGAAGGTGGGACCGCTAATTTCGACCAGCTTTATCAGGAGTTTATGAATAATTATGCGACATGGGAGAACACTTATGATGTTGCAGCCGGGACCGGTGATTACGCACTGTTTATCCAGAATTTTGATACAGCAAGAGGATCATTATCTGATATGACAGATATCACAGAGAAGTGGGCGACCGATGAAAAGGCTGTTCGCGAGGCTCAGATCAAAAAGAGCATAGTCACAAGCATCATCATATTTGCGGTAATAACAATTGGAATACTTGTAGCAGCAATATTGATCCTCAGGAAGATGCGTCAGAGCATCAGTTATATAGTGGATTCAGTTAACGGTATGGCTAAGGGAGACTTTGTTTCAGCTGTTGATTGCGAGAGCATGTTCAGTGAGTTCTATTCCGTGGAAGCTTCCATGGAGGGTATGAGAGCGCATCTTCAGGATTCACTTATCCAGGTTGTATCGGCTGCCGATTCGGTAAACGACAAGGCCGGAAATGCGAGAAACAGCATAGCAAGTTCCGAAGAGAATACAGGAAACATTTCCGTTGCGGTTGATGAGCTTGCTCACGGCGCCATGTCCATGGCACAGGATGTTCAGGAAACAGCAGGTATTACCGGTGAGATAGGTGCTGCCATTGACAGTGTTCATGCTGCTGCAAATGATAATCTTGAAAGAGTCAGCGCACTGTATAATGAATCTATCGAACTTCAGAAACAGCTCCGCAACATTCAGAAGGCTGATGAGGAAACCAATATCAAGGCCGGGCAGGTTGCTGAATCTGTCGGCAAGACTGCTGAGGTCGTTGAAGAGATCAGCAAAGCTGCAGAAGGCATCATATCCATCGCCAACCAGACCAACCTTCTTGCACTCAATGCTTCGATCGAGGCAGCAAGGGCAGGAGAGGCAGGCAGAGGATTCTCGGTTGTTGCCGATAACATCAAGGGCCTTGCTGAGGAGTCTAACCAGATGGCCGGTGAGATCACTCAGATGCTCAGCACGATAACGCAGTATTCAAATGATAACCGCAGTCTCACCAACGGCATCAAGGATGCTACGGTCAGCGAAGCAGAAGCTCTTGAAACCATGAGTCAGTCATTTGACGAGATGCTCCGGCTCCTGAACGAGACAGAGAACGGAAACAAGGAGATAGCTTCTCTCGTTGAATCTATGAATGAAGGCAAGAACAGGATACTTTCATCCGTCGAATCGCTTTCGAGTATCTCAGAGGAATACGCGGCATCGACTCAGGAGACAAATGCATCCATTACACAGCTTACAGCCAATATGTCTCAGGTTGTAACAGGTGCGGATGAACTGAACAGTATTTCGACACAGCTTAAGGATAATGTGGCATTCTTCAGAGTTAACTGATTGTAAACTGTGATTTTTATGTTTTTTTTCTGAAAATGTGTGATATAATGTTATCGTCGAGCATATGTGACTTTTTTATGATCGGCAATTATTGAGCATGAGGTGAAGGTATGGATAGCAAAATCTTATTGGAAAACGGTACTAATGAGTTAGAGATTCTTGAGTTCAAGCTTGGGGACAACTCATATGGGATCAATGTTGCGAAGATCCGTGAGATAATCACGTATCAGCCGGTTACCCCGGTTCCCAACGCGCATCCTTCGGTAGAAGGTATATTTATGCCGCGTGATAAGATGATCACTGCGATCAGTCTGAAGAATGCGATACAGATGGCAGATGATGACAAGGACAAAGGACTGTTCATTATTACCAACTTCAATAAACTTGATGTTGCTTTTCATGTAGACCGTGTTATGGGTATACATCGTGTTAACTGGACTGAGATCATCAGACCCGATGCAACGGTCAATAATGATGTTGAAGGTGTATCAACCGGTATAGTTAAGTTTGATGACCGGCTTGTCATAATCCTCGATTTTGAGAAGATCGTTGCTGATATCAGCCCTGAGACGGGACTTCGTATGAATCAGATAGAGACACTCGGAGAGAGAGAGAGGAGTAATGTTCCGATCGTTATCGCCGAGGATTCACATCTTCTTAACAAGCTTATCAGCGATGCTCTTACAGCAGCCGGATATGTTAATGTTAAGCGTAATGAGGACGGACTTGAGGCGTGGAATTATATCGTAGAGGCCAAGGAATCCGGACAGCTTGACGAGAAGGTTCAGCTCGTCATCACTGACATTGAGATGCCTCAGATGGATGGCCACAGGCTTACACATATGATCAAGACCGATGACCAGCTCAAGAATATCCCGGTAATCATCTTCTCTTCACTTGTAAATGAGGAGATGAGAGTTAAGGGAGAAGCTCTTGGCGCGGACGCCCAGTTATCCAAGCCCGAGATCGGAAATCTTGTCCTTCTTATCGACAAGCTGATTTCCGAGAGGAAGCTCAAGGAAGCAATAGAATAGAGTGAATATCGTATCTGTTAAGGAGTCGGTCTGTGATCTGGGGTCTGTCAAGTAGATAGGCAAAATAAACAAAATAACATCAAAAGAAAAGGTGGTCACATAAGCAGTGATCACCTTTT
>JBGUNV010000201.1:0-26763 GCA_045117595.1 Lachnospiraceae bacterium | reverse complement strand
AAAAGGTGATCACTGCTTATGTGACCACCTTTTCTTTTGATGTTATTTTGTTTATTTTGCCTATCTACTTGACAGACCCCAGATCATAATACAGGCTTCTTCAAAATGTTCCCTGCGAGAATCGAACTCACAACTGGGGCTTAGGAGGCTCCTGTTATATCCATTTAACTAAGGGAACTTGTCAACGCAAAGAACAGTATACTAAAATTATTCTCTGTTTACAACAAAAATTATACTCAGATCCTTATCTCTCCCTGCAGCCAGATATTACCCCGGAATCTTCTTCCGACTTCCGGCTCCCCGAGAAGATCTTTTTTATTTATACACAAAGTAAACGCTACTCCATTACAGTTAAGATTGAACGCATATACCTCTTCCGATGACAGAGAATTCTTCTCAAGTCTGAATCCTGTTATCTCCGCAAGGACCGAATAATGATCGCACTCCACTCCGTTAGGCATAAAATATGAATCAACAAGGGAAAACACATCATCCTTGAGAATACGTTTTGAAACGGCACTGTAAGTATCTATATCCTCAAGCGTTAACTGTTCTATTGCCTCTTCATCACCGTTTTTGGCAGCGATAATCCTTTTGCTTCTGTCAGCTGATGCCTTTTGAAGTTTCTCTTTCTGTTTCGGATCCTTCTTGATGGGAAGCATGATCGTTCCGCCCAGCGATAGTGCGGAAAGATACGTGGCAGTCCTGTCCGTATCAAGCTCACCGTTCTTCATATGTTTCATCACTGCCATTCCATTTTGCACATAATATATGAGAGTAGCTCCTACACGGTAATCCTCACACATTCCGGCGAACGATTCCTTTGCGGCATGTCTTTCTATACTGACTTCCTCCGTCGTCGATACTTCATCTCCCTGTACAAACGGATAATAAAAATCAAGAGTAAGATTGTTTGTGTCATCATACTCCCCGCGAAGTGTTATCCCACAGGAAGGACAATAGTTTTTGGAATATTCTACCAGAATACTGTCTCTGCCGGTCTCGATAAATTCCTTCCGGTTGGGATTAATAATCACGTCATTCATCAGATCCCTGATCTGCTTTTTATTCTCAATATTGGAAAATCCAACAGCACGTAAAAACTGATGCATCAGCTCTCCTTGACGCTTTCGATCGAAATTTCTTCGTTGCTTAACAGATCGATCAATATGTCTTTCTCATATTCTTTTCCAAATCTGTCCCTGATAAGCTTTATCCTGGGACGGTCAGTAAAATGCTCATTCTGTTCAATAACAACCGCCTCATCACCCTTATTGGTGATAACAGTTGTTCCTACCGGATAGGCTGCTATGAATTCAAGGAAATAGTCTACTATCCTGCCTTCAAATAACACATCTCTTCCGTTTCTGATATATTCAAGTGCCTGTCTGACATTTCCTTTTTTTACACCGATCCCGCACAATATATCATCAAAAGCATCCGCAATAGCCACTATCCTGACACTTATCGGCATGACAACCTGTTTAAAGGGATATCCGCTCTTGTCGAGCCTTTCATGATGAAACAGTATTATCTTCTTGGACTCATTGCTCATCCAGGTTTCCTTTTCTACTGAAGAAAACCCGTATAATGTATGTTTTTTAAATTCAAACAGTGATTCGGGATCATAATCGTTATATACGTCAACATTCTGATATGGAACGGACAGATAGCGGAGTCCCATGTCGTGGAGAAGACTTCCAACGCCTATATCATACACTTCCCATCTGGAAAGGTTCATCTTAAGTCCCGTGATTATTGAAAGGGAAGCCACCATTACACTGTGGTCATACAGATTACCGTTTCTTTCCCTTATATCATATACTCTGTCTAAAACCTCTTCCCTTGAGAAAATATCATCAACTATTTCATTTGCGGCTTCCGTGACTCTTTCGATCCCATCATCATATGTAACATAGCGGTCCATGACATCCTGAACCTTTTTGGAGCAGTCGGACTTTATCTGTTCCCTGATGATCTCCTTCTCTTTCGGTGACAGAGCAGTTGGTTCAAATATCACAACCTCTTTTATGCCAGCACAGATCATAGCCTCTATATGTTTCATATACAGGCATGTACCTTCATAGAACAATGTTTGATTATCTGAAAGTTTTACGGGTTTGGCCAGATATTCCCCACCCGTTAACTCATTTACCGATACTGTTTTCATGTCAGATCATAAACATACGGCTCTGCCGAAAGTGCAAGTGTAAGCGCTTTTTTCTCTTCATCACCCAGGGAAATTGCACATTCACCGTTAACTATCTCTTTTGTATATACGTAACATCCTTCGCTTGAATGAATCGAGTTGATTATAAATCCGGTTTCATTATCATTCAGAAGAGCAACTGAAAACGAGAGTTTTCCTCCCATTTCCTTAAAAGCATCATATTTTACTATACCGACTCTCTGGTATGTTTCGCGCAGATTCTCTACGATCTTTTTTATATCCTTTTTGTTTTTTTCGGTTGAAGTCTTGAGCGTACTGATATCGTCAAACAATGCACCGATCTCTTCTTCAAGACTCTCAGCTTTTCTGCCCTTCATAAACATCTGATAACTTACATTCAGCTGATTATATCTGACAAGCAGGATAATAAGCATTACGAGTAATACGATCACCAGTACAAATAATATGATTATAGGGACTCCGGGATCCGATATTCCTATGCTGTCGAGTATTGTATTATCCATTCATAAGTCCTTTCCGATGTAATTTACTGATGATCTAAGACAATAACAGATCCATGATCTTTTGGAGATCATCCTGTGTATAAAATTCTATCTCAACCTTACCCATTTTATCACCTTTTGGAGTGATTGTGACTTTTGTGCCGAGACTTGCTTTCAGTTTATCTTCAATCTCATGATAAAGTGCTTCCTGTTTTTCATTCTTTTTCTTTTGGATCTTCGGCTTGTTCCTTGCTTTGACGATCTTCTCAATATCTCTTACCGAAAGCTTCTCATCCATTACACGCTGTGCAAGATCATACTGTTCTGACGGATCCTCAATAGATAAAAGTGCTCTGGCATGACCGGCAGATATCAGATCTTCTATGATCATATCCTTAACATTGTCAGCCAGTTTAAGGAGCCTCATTGAATTGGTTATTGCCGTTCTGCTTTTAGATACTCTTTCGGCAAGCTCATCCTGCTTCAGTTCATATTCATCAATAAGGCTTTTATATGCCATTGCTTCTTCAATAGGATTCAGATCAGTCCTTTGAATATTCTCGATAAGAGAGATCTCGGCTATCTCCTTATCGGTATATTCACGTATAATAACAGGAACTTCCTTGAGCCCTGCCATCTTGGCTGCTCTCCATCTTCTCTCTCCTGCAACTATCTCATAGTAATCTCCACGGTTGACTACAAGTATAGGGAATAATACTCCATGCAACTTTATGGAATCAGACAATTCCTGCAAAGCATCTTCATCAAATTTCTTTCTCGGCTGATTCCGGTTAGGCTCAACCTTAGTTATCTTTACAAACTGATCCGGTTTTGCTGCTTTTGCATTTTCTGCCGGAGAATGCTTTTCATCATTTATAACAACTCCCTTTGGTATGAGAGTATCAAGTCCTTTTCCAAGTCCCTTTTTTGCTGCCATTATACCTCTCCTTTAATTACTGTTCTTTTTGATAAGTTCCCTTGCAAGATCGATATAGCTTTTTGATCCTATTGATTTCGGATCATATTCCGTAATAGGTTCTCCATAACTTGGCGCCTCTGCAAGTCTGATATTTCTGGGGATCATCGTCTCAAACACATACTGAGAAAGATTTTCCTTTACATTATTCACAACCTGCTGCGACAGATTTGTTCTTGTGTCGAACATTGTAAATACAACCCCTTCAATATTCAGTGTAGGATTGAGCCTCTCCCTGACAAGATTGATCGTATATATCAACTGGCTGATACCTTCCAGAGCATAATACTCACACTGTATCGGAACCAGTACTGTCGATGAAGCTACCATTGCATTTACTGTAAGTGAATTAAGAGATGGAGGACAATCTATAAGGATATAATCATACTCATTTATTATCCAATCAATCTCTTCCTTCAGAATGAATTCTTTTTTCTCTTTACCGATCAGCTCAATGTCTGCTCCGGCCAGATTAATATTAGATGGAATGAGTGACAGATTCTTCCGTACATCTTTGATTATACAATCCTTGACTGAACAGTCTCCCAGCATTAATTCATATACCGTGTTCTCTGCAGTATTCTTATCTACTCCAAAACCACTGGTTGCATTCCCCTGAGGATCGCAATCGATCAGAAGAACCTTCTTTCCTTCCAGGGCTAATGCAGATGACAGATTGATCGCTGTTGTTGTTTTCCCGACTCCGCCTTTTTGATTAGCTACAGATATGATCTTTCCCATTATTTACTCCGATCACTATTATTGATTTTCATTGGAATTGATTATCTCACAGACATGACTCTTTTTCAATTAAGACATTTTTGATTTTTTATATGTATTTTTGTTAATAATTATGTTTCACGTGGATCAGACCAAGATATGGGTTTGAAATGTTTCACGTGAAACATTATGTTGTGGTTAACAATAATTATTCAAAATGTTTCACGTGAAACATTATTTGATATTATTATTTTGAATAAGCCCTGATCAGATCATGCAGGTCAGCAGCAATATTTTTAATCTCAAGTTTGGCTCTGACTCCGTCATTGCTGATAATCTTACCGCAAAATTCTACTTTATGGCAGATCCTCTCAACCTCATCAACGGGGACACCTTTTTCAATTTCGGATAAAACAGAATTTACCGGTTTTTCTACTGAAACAACTTTATCCTCTTCTTCAGAAACTGTTTCTCTGTTCTCTTCCTCCTCGGAAAATTCAAACAGAGACTCCTTTATCTTTTTGCTGGTTGTCTTGAAAAGAGCACTTACTTCATCTTCTTTATCTTCAATAACTTCATCACTACTATTCTTCTCATCAATAAAAGCAAATGGATCTCTGCTTTTTCTGACTGTAATACTGTCCTCATCAGATTCGGATCTCAGATCTCCACGAAGCAGGTCCAGTACTTTTCCGATCATCTCTGTTTTACCCGAATAATAATGAAGTTGTTTATCAGCTTCCTTCTTTTCTCTCTCGAGTTGTTTCTTCTCACTTTCGATTGCCTTTATTTTTTCTGAATTGCCTGTTGAAATATTTCTCGGAGAAAAAACACGAAAATCAACATCTTCATTTCTGCGAAATGTTGTTATCTGCTGATCAAGTTCATCAATACGAACTGCATGATCATTTGATATCTCAGATAACTTTGCCTCTTCCGTTGCAAATTCCTGCTCAAGTTTTATAAGAATATCACATGCTTCAATTAAATCTTTACTTGTCATAAATTGCTCCTTATTCTATAAAGGCTTTCTGTTGGGTACTCCTGCTTTTCTCGGATATTTTCCATCAGTATTATTATCTTTCCTGATAAAAATCAGAGAACGTTCATAATCAGTTTCTGGTATACAGTATTTCTCAATTTTCTCAATATATCCGCCAAGTGACCTGATTGCATGATCAGCTGTGGCTATCTCTTCGTCTATATTTCCGCTTTTATAAGATATAAAATATCCTCCGGTCTTTACAAAAGGTAAACAGTATTCCGACAGTACCGAAAGGTTTGCAACCGCTCTTGATGTAACCCTATCAAATGATTCTCTGTACTCATTTATTCTTCCGAAATCTTCGGCTCTTCCATGTATGGTTCTGATATTATTTAAGTCCAGTTCATGTATAACGTTATTCAAAAATCCAATTCTTTTATTCAGTGAATCAAGGAGCAGCACATTACATGAACTGACCATTATGCCTATCGGAATTCCCGGAAAACCGGCCCCGCTTCCAACATCCATTACCGACATATTGGACATATCCGTATATGAAAGCACGGCAAGACTGTCTGCAAAATGTTTGATATAAACATCCTCTTTATCTACAATAGCAGTCAGATTAATATTATCATTCCATTCAACAAGAATTTCGTAATATCTCTCAAATAACTCCAACAGATTTTCATCAATACCGATATTCCATTTATCTAAAATATTTAAAAATTTATCCATGAAATAAAAGTTTAACTTATCCCCAGATATACAAGTAATACAGATATATCAGCCGGACTGACTCCGGATATTCTGGATGCCTGACCTACAGAGGCAGGTTTATATTTATCAAGCTTGGCAGCCGCTTCAAGCCTCAGTCCCTTTATAGAAGAATAATCAATATCCTCTGATAGTTTCTTTTCCTCGAGCTTTTTGAAAGAAGCTACCTGTCTTTCCTGTCTGGTTATATATCCCTGATACTTAATACTGATATTAACCTGAAATCTTACATCTTCAGGAAGTTCAGGTCTGTTTTCATCGATAGGAGCAATAGATTCATAATCAAGCTCCGGACGACATATCAGTTCTGACAGAGGACTGCCTGATTTTAATAAAGAACTGCCCATCTGTTTCATAAATGCCTGAACTTTGGAATTACTTCCGACATAAGTTGTCTGAAGTCGTTCAATCTCATCGGAAATCTGTTTTTCCTTTAATAAAAGAGCATCATACTGATCCTGAGAAATAAGACCAACTTCATAACCTTTCCGCCTGAGACGAAGATCGGCATTATCCTGACGTAAGAGTAATCTGTATTCTGCCCTGCTTGTCATCATACGATAAGGTTCATTAGTCTCTTTCGTAACAAGATCATCTATTAATACACCAATATAACCTTCGGATCTGTCAATGGTCAGATAATCTTTTCCGAGACAATACATGGCAGCATTTATTCCTGCTACAATACCCTGAGCCCCGGCTTCCTCATAACCCGAACTGCCGTTAAACTGTCCTGCGGCAAATAAACCTCTGATCTTCTTAAACTCAAGAGAGTGTCTAAGCTGTATAGGATTGATACAGTCATATTCTATGGCATATGCATTTCTGACGATCTTACAATTCTCAAGTCCGGGAACAGTTCTGTACATAGCTATCTGAACATCTTCGGGGAGAGAAGAGGACATGCCTGATATATACATCTCATTAGTATGCAGTCCCTCCGGTTCAACAAAAAGCTGATGTCTTTTCTTGTCAGCAAATTTAACTACCTTATCCTCTATTGAAGGACAGTACCTCGGACCTGTTCCTTCTATAACACCGGCATATATAGGAGATCTGTCAAGATTATCTCTGATAATCTGATGAGTTTCTTCATTCGTATATGTCAGATAGCAACTGACCTGTTCCTTCTGTATTTCATCCGGATCCGTTGAAAAGGAAAATGGTACTATCCTTTCATCACCTTTCTGTTCTTCCATTTTGGAAAAATCTATTGTTCTCTTATCGATCCTTGCAGGAGTTCCTGTCTTAAAACGTAACATTTCTATCCCGTTTTCCGTCAGACTCGAAGTAAGATGATTAGCAGCCATCAGTCCGTTTGGTCCGGTATATGTGATCGCTTCTCCGCACAGACATCTGGCTCGTAAATATGTTCCGGTAGCAAGAACAACAGCTTTTGCATAATATGTCCCGCCCGTAAAAATCTTAACACCCTTTATGACATCATCCTCTACGATGATCTCACAGACTTCAGCCTGTTTGATCGTAAGATGATCCTGATTTTCGAGAACCTGTCTCATAGATCTCGAATAATCCGCCTTGTCAGCCTGTGCTCTCAATGAGTGAACCGCAGGACCTTTTGAATTATTAAGCATACGGGATTGAATAAAAGTCCTGTCAATATTCTTCCCCATTTCTCCGCCAAGAGCATCTATCTCTCTTACAAGATGTCCTTTAGAACTTCCACCAATATTGGGATTACATGGCATGAGAGCTATGGAGTTAACACTTACAGTAAATACAATAGTCTCCAGACCAAGCCTTGCAGCAGCAAGTGCTGCCTCACATCCGGCATGTCCGGCTCCTACGATAATAACATCATATTTTTCAGTAAAAGTAGTATTAATCATTTTCCCATACAAAACTTACCGAAGATCTCATTAATTATATCATCATCCATCTGCTCGCCTATGATCTTTCCAAGTGAAACATATGCAGCAGTAAGATCAATTGAAAAGAAATCCTCCGTCATATTTTCCGTGATACTCTTTGCAACACACAGAAGAGATTCTATAGCTTCTGTTAATGCTTCCTTCTGACGGATATTAGAAATAAATATCTCATCATTGTATTTAATAAAACCTTTAGAATACTCATCAACAATAAACTTTTTAAGTTGATCGATACCTGTTTCATCCTTTGCGGATATTACAATAACAGGATTTCCCGTATAGCAGGCTATCTCATCCGGACCTGTTACATTTCCAAGGTCACTTTTATTTAACAGGATAACACATTTCCTGTCATTATTTTTAATAAACTGAAGTATCTCTTCATCCTCATCAGTTATAACTTCGGATGAATCAATAACCATGATGATCAGATCGGCAGATCTGGCATTAGTCAATGCCTTTTCAATACCTATCCGTTCTACAACATCATCTGACTGTCTGATACCGGCTGTATCAACTATCTGTAATACAACTCCGCCGATAGTTATATTTTCCTCAATGGTATCTCTTGTTGTACCTGCAACATCAGTCACTATCGCACGTTCCGATCCGGCTAGAATATTAAGAAGGGATGATTTTCCTACATTTGGTTTACCAAGGATAACCGTTCTGACACCTTCTGACAGGATCCTTCCATCATCAAAACTATCTGATAATTTTTCAAGTTCTCTGAGTATTTCCAGTAGTTTAATCGACAGTTTTTCGGGATATCCCGTAAGATCATAATGCTCCGGATCATCAAGTGCGGATTCTATAAATGCTGTTTCAAACAGGATTTTCTCTCTGATATCGACGATCTTTTCATATAATGATCCCTGCATCTGTCTGACGGAATTCTTTAAAGCAAAATCATTTTTAGAAGAGATCACATCCATAACTGCTTCAGCTTCAGACAGATCTATCTTGCCGTTAAGAAATGCTCTTTTTGTAAATTCCCCCGGCTCAGCCGCTCTTGCACCCTTTCTGATACATAATTCAAGGATCCGGCGCATCATGAGAATACCGCCATGACATTGTATCTCTACGATATTCTCACCTGTATAACTGTCAGGTGATATAAATACAAGAAGGATCACTTCATCCAAAACGGTATCATTATCATATATGTAACCGTAATAAGCCCTGTGATTCTCATATTTATCTATTTTATTACCATTCGGCTTACGAAAAACAGAGGATGCAATTAAAAATGCATCCTCTCCGCTAACTCTTATTATTCCGATACCGGATGGTGTCATCCCTGTAGCTATAGCTGCTATAGTATCCGTATGCATATTATTTTACCGGTGTTATAATGACCTTACGATAAGGATCCTCTCCTTCAGAATGTGTTGTAACATATTTATCGTTCTGGAGAGCTGAATGGATTATCCTTCTCTCATAAGGATTCATAGGCTCAAGAGAAACCGGATTCTTTGTTCTTTTAGCCTTATATGCAAGGTTTTTAGCAAGATTTTCAAGAGTCTCTTTTCTTCTGGAACGATAGTTTTCGGTATCAACTTTTACTCTGATATATTCTTTCTGTCCTTTATTAACAACAATACTTGTAAGATACTGAAGGCTGTCAAGTGTCTGTCCTCTCTTTCCGATAAGGATCCCCATATCAGCCCCTGAAAGATTGATGTCCATCTCATTTTCGTTCATCTCAACAGAGATATCTACGGTTAAGTTCATGGCGTCAAATATCTTGCTGAGAAATTCCTTGGGATCTGCGGCAGGAACATCCCCTGCAGCTGCCGATTCTTCCTTCTTTTCTTCCCTGACATCTTTTATTTCTTCATTTACAGTTTTTTCTTCTTTTTCTTCCTTCGGAGCATCAGGATCAAAAACCCTGGCCTTGATAACAGCAGGCTTTGCAGCAAATCCGAATATTCCGGCTGTTCCCTTCTCAATAACTTCATATTCAAGACGGTCACTTGTTATCGTAAATTTCTGACAAGCTTCAGTTATCGCATCATCAACCGTTTTTCCCGTAAATTCAACGTATTCCATATCTTCCTCCAATTATTTGTTATTCTTCTCGTTATATTGTCTTACCATATTTGCCTTTGCGGCAAGACTTCCGGGTTTAAATCCTTTGTTATAGTATTCTTCAGCCTTTTTAGCAGCTTCTTCCTTATCCTTCCCTGTCACAGTCGATGTATGACTCTTCTCCGTAATGGTCCTGGTAGATATTCTTGCTGCAGAATTAAGTGCAGCTCCTGTAACACCGCTCTTTTTTTCTATTTTCTTTTCAAGTTTTTCGGTGTTCTTCTCAATTATCGCATCTATATCCATCTTATCGATATGCTTATTGATAAACACCTGCTGGACACTACGGATTACAGCACCGGCAATCCAGTAAATACCCATACCTATAGGAAGCGAAAATACAAATACAAGAGACATGATCGGCATCATGATGTTCATTGACTTCATTGAAGCAGCCATTGCATTAGCCTTATCATCGTCCGAATTGGCAGCCTGCGGCATGAGTTTTGTATTAAACCACTGTGTAAGAGCCGAGAAAACAGGTATCAGAAGAGCACCTATCGCAAGCCCTATCGAACCCTTATTACTCCACCAGTCAACAAGATAATATTTCGGGGAATTTGCAATATTAAGTCCCAGAAAATTATTGTATCTCATGACAGTCTCATAAGTAGATTTACAAAGATCAGCTATATCAGGATAATGAACGGAAATATTTGCCCATTCGGAAGTTGATGCTCTGTTAAGGACATCGATAAATGTGTTTATTACGTAAGAATTGTCACCGCCAAGCTTATAAGCTTCATTCTCAAACTGCTTGGCAAACTGGGCTGCATCTGAAAAGTTTTCCGTATTGCTGATAAAACTAAGAGCATTTGCTTTTGTTATAAATTCATTAACAAAAGGAAGGAAAACTTCCCTGACAGAACTGACATATGCCGGAACATTGTAGATAACACGATAAAGTGCAAAAAGAATAGGCATCTGGATGATCAGCTGAACACAGCTTCCGGAAGGAGATACGCCGTATTTTTTATAAACAGCCTGTGTCTCCTCATTCATTGCCGCCATTGATGCCTGGTCTTTCTTATTCTTATACTTAGCCTGGATAGCCTGTATTTCAGGATTCATCTTAGCTGACAGTTTTGAAAACTTCTGCTGCTTGATGGTAAGGGGCGTAAGTAAAAGATAGATAACAATAGTAAACAGTATAATAGCAAGAGCAATATTGGGAAATCCTATCTTTTCGATCAACATAAAGATCAGATTAAGAATATATCCCAATACTTTGGCAATAGGACCTAATATCTTACCTTCATACTGTGTTAAGAGCACACTGTACAAAATAAAATCCTCCTAATTATACACATCAGGGATCACGGGACGGGATCATAACCGCCTTTTGAAAACGGATTACAACGAATTATTCTCCATATGGCAAGGAGACTTCCTTTAAATGCGCCGTATTTACTTACAGCCTCATAACCATACTCGGAACAGGATGGGAAATAAGGACACTTAGTGCTTTTATAACATGATATGTATTTTTGATAGAATCTAATACCTGATAATATGAACTTTTTCATCAGTCAGTTCTGTTATAAACCTTATGTATTCTCATCAAATGCAATAAAGCATTCTCTATATCGCTGTATTTAATGTCTTTTGCACCCTGACGCGCAAGGACTACAATGTCCAAACCACTATTGAACATTTTTTCATGTAGTCTGTAACTTTCTTTAACACATCTTTTAAAATAATGTCTGTAAACGGAGTTTCCGACCTTTTTACTGATCGACACTCCCAATCTGTTAATGCTGCTTTCGTTTTCTAAGACATACACAACAAGATAACGATTGGCCTTTGAACGACCTTCTTTATAAACTTTTCTGAAATCTGAGTTTTTCTTTAAGCTTTCGGTAAAGATCATAAATAATAGCCAACAGAAAAAAAGGCCACATTTTTGTGGCCCTGAAATATCATGCTGATAAAACTTTTCTTCCCTTTAATCTCCTGTTTTTTAAAACTTTACGACCGCCGGGAGAACTCATTCTGCTTCTGAAGCCATGAACTTTTGATCTCTGTCTCTTTTTAGGCTGAAATGTCATTTTCATATCGCAAACACCTCCTTTTCATACATATTAAACGTATGTCTTTGGAAAACGTCAAACCATATTCTATTAAAACCACTCGTTATTGTCAAGAAAAAAAGCCGGGTATACATAATTTTTCCACATAATGTGAATAAGCGGTGGATAATTTTAAAAATCAATGTGGATTACTGTTTATAAATTTGTCCCGTATTTGCCCCATTTTATAAAAATAGCCTATTAAAGCCAAAAAATGACCCTATACTAAATTTAGTGGATTTTTACCCTAAATATGTTTGAAATATAGCCTATTTTGTAGTAAACTGTTCTAGTATGATTTACCGTACCGGACAGATTTTTACGTTCAGGGAGAAATAATGGAAGATTTAAGTTTAAAATGGGATGAGATCAAGGAATCCGTCAAGATAGAATATGAAATATCTGATATTGCTTACGGAACCTTTATATCACCCCTTAAACTCGGAGAAATTAAAAACAATACTGTTTATATACTTACTCCAAAGGATCTGGATCAGGGAATACCTCTTATTAAAAAGAAATATTATACTCCCTTCAAGATATGCATAAATGAAGCTTTGGGAAAGAGTTTTGAAGATCAGTATGAGATAGAATTCATTTCGGAAAACCAGATCATAAAAAAACCTTCTATAAATAATGAAGAAAAATATGAAAGATCCAATCTGAATCCTAATTATACATTTGATACGTTTGTCGTCGGCAGTAATAACAGACTTGCACAGGCAAGCGCTATTGCCGTGTCGGAAAATCCCGGTGAAATCTATAATCCTCTGTTTCTGTATGGAGGTGTAGGACTTGGAAAAACACATCTGATGCATGCAATAGGACATTACATTATAGATCAGAATCCTGATGCAAATGTTCTGTATGTTACAAGTGAACAGTTCACAAATGAAGTAATAGAAGCAGTCAGAACCGCTAATAATTCTCCTGAGAAAACTAAGAAATTCAGGGATAAATACAGAAATATAGATGTTCTTCTTATTGATGACATACAGTTTATTATAGGTAAAGCTTCTACACAGGAAGAGTTTTTCCATACATTCAATCATCTGTATGAACAGAAAAAACAGATAGTGATCACATCAGATAAGCCTCCGAAGGATATGGATATACTTGAAGAACGTTTCAGATCCAGATTTACATGGGGATTAATTGCCGATATTCAGTATCCTGATTTTGAAACCAGAATGGCAATACTTCAGAAAAAAGTTGAATCATTCAACTACAATATAAATAATGAAGTCTTATCATATATTGCAAACAATGTTAAATCAAACATCAGAGAACTTGAAGGTTCCGTTAAAAAAGTAGTTGCCCTGGCAAATCTCGAAAAGACCGGAATAGATATTGATATAGCAAAGGAAGCTCTTAAAGATATAGTATCACCTAATTCTCCTTCAAGGATAACACCGGAAAATATAATAAATGTTGTATGTGATCATTACAACGTATCAATAGAAGATATTAAATCATCCAAAAGAACCAAGGAATTTGTTCTTCCCCGCCAGATGATAATGTATCTGTGCAGAAGCATGACTAATGCAACTTATAAGGAAATAGCTTCAATACTCGGAGGAAGGGATCATTCAACAATAATGTATGGAGAAAGATCTGTTACCGATCTTATAGAAAAGGATGAATCTATAAGAAGAACTATTGAAACAATAATGAACAAACTTAAATCAGACTGATGTTGATAACTGTCATCATACCAACATGTTATTTAATATTATCAACATCTTTATCAATAAATAAAATACGTTAACCGGGCCGTTTAATGACATTATCAACATATTAACAGCCTATAATAATACTTATACTAATAAAATATAAATATATATAAATATTACATCAGTACGTAAAGGAGCAAAAATGAGAATAAGATCTTCACAGTCACAGTTATTATTCGGATTAAACACGGTTTCAAAAGCAGTTCCATCAAAATCTTCAATGACAATACTGGAATGTATTCTTTTTAATGCTGATGAGAATGGAATAAAGCTTACGGCAAATGATATGGAACTTGGAATAGAAACATATATAGAAGGTGAAGTAGAAGAAGCCGGTGAAATTGCCATTGAAGCCAGGATGATATCCAATCTTGTAAAAAGTTATACAGATGAGGAGATAATAATATATTCCGATGAAAATAACATGGTTCATATTGAATGCGGAACTTCAAAGGTAAAGATAGACGGAAGATCTACTGAGGAATTTGTTCTTCTTCCTGAAATAGAAAGAAATAATCCTGTGGAGATATCCCAGTTTTCTCTCAAGGAAATAATAAGACAGACTATTTTTTCAATTTCAGACAACGATACTAATAAGATAATGACAGGAGAATTGTTTGAGATTAAAAATGATCAGTTTAAAGTTGTATCACTTGACGGACACAGGATTTCAGTAAGAAGTATAACACTCAAGAACAGTTATGATGATAATTCCGTTATAGTTCCCGGAAAAACTCTTCTTGAACTGTCCAAGATAATCCCCGGAGATGTAGATAAGGATGTATCAATATATCTGTGTGAAAACCATATCATATTTGAATATGAATCAGTAAAGGTAGTATCCCGTATAATTGAAGGCAATTATTTTAAGATAGATCAGATGATCTCAAATGATTTTGAGACAAAGATCGAAGTAAATAAGAAGAATCTTCTTGAAGTTATCAACAGGGCAACTCTTCTGGTAAAAGAAGGTGATAAAAAACCTATAGTATTTAATGTTGATGATAAAGGATTAACTCTTTCCATTCAGTCAAGTAACAATGATATGAGTGATGATATAGAGATAGAAAAATCAGGAAAAGATATAAGAATAGGTTTTAATCCCAGATTTATGATAGAAGCTCTTCGTGTTATAGATGATGAAACAGTTTCGTTATATATGGTTAACTCAAAAGCTCCCTGTATCATCAAGAATGATGAAGGATCATATCTGTATCTGATATTGCCGGTAAACTTTCAATGAGCGATAAAAAAGAAACCATTTATATTAAAGATGAATACATAAAACTCGGTCAGGCACTTAAACTTGCCGGAGCGGTTGATTCAGGTGTTGATGCCAAAAACGTTATAAATGAAGGACTTGTTAAGGTTAACGGCATCATTTGTACGCAACGCGGAAAAAAACTGGTTATAGGTGATACTGTATTATTTGATGAAAAGGAATATATCATCGGAGGAATATAAATGTACGTCAGATCACTTGAATTGAGCAATTACAGAAATTATGAAAGAGTTCAGATAGATTTTGATAAAGGAGTTAATATTCTCTACGGAGATAATGCTGTCGGCAAAACAAATGTATTGGAATCCATCTATCTTTCAAGTACTACAAAATCCCATCGCGGAAGCCGTGATAAGGAGATAGTCAGATTTGGTGAATATGAAGGACATATTAGATGTCTGTTTGAAAAAAATGAAGTAGATTATCAGATAGATATACATCTTCGTACGGATAAATCAAAAGGAATAGCAATAAACGGAGTAAAACTCAAAAAAGCAGCCGAACTTATGGGTGTTATAAATGTTATTCTTTTTTCTCCTGAAGATCTGTCTATAATCAAGAACGGACCTTCGGACAGAAGGAGATTCATTGATTCCGAGCTTTGCCAGCTTGATAAGGTATATCTGTATAATCTGACAAGTTATAACAAAATAGTAAATCAGAGAAACAATCTTCTTAAGGATATAACATATCATCCGGAACTTACTGATACACTTGATGTATGGGATTCTCAGCTTATCTCCCTCGGAACAAAGATAATTGACAGAAGAACTCTGTTTGTAAATCAGCTGAATGAGATCATCTATGATATTCATAAAAATCTCACTGGAGATAATGAAAAGCTTATGATCAAGTATGCTCCAAATGTTGAGATAATGGAGTATTCGCAGAAAATAAAAAGAAACAGGGATAAAGATATAAAGTATAAACTTACAAGTGTAGGTCCTCACAGAGATGATTTTGTTTTTTATATAAACGATATGGATTCAAAAAAATATGCATCTCAGGGCCAGCAAAGAACAGCAGCTTTATCGTTAAAACTCTCCGAGATCAAACTTGTTGAAAACATAACGGGACAAAAACCTATTCTTCTGCTTGATGATGTCTTGTCGGAACTTGATTCAAACAGGCAGAATTATCTTCTTAACAGTATAGGGAACATACAAACGATAGTTACGTGTACAGGTCTTGATGAATTTATAAATTCAAGACTTACCGTTAACAAGATATTTAAAGTAAGCGGTGGAAAAGTAGTAAGGGAGAATTAAAATGAGTGAAGAGATTAATAATCTTGAAGAAAACTATGAAGTAGACGGAGAATACGGTGCCGATCAGATCCAGATCCTGGAAGGACTTGAAGCTGTAAGGAAACGTCCCGGAATGTATATAGGAAGCACTTCTGCAAGAGGACTTCATCATCTTGTATATGAGATAGTTGATAATTCAGTTGATGAAGCACTTGCCGGATATTGTTCGACAATAGATGTTACGATCAATCCTGATAATTCGGTTACCGTTATAGATGATGGAAGAGGTATTCCGGTTGGAATAAATAAAAAAGCGGGTATACCGGCTGTTGAAGTTGTATTTACAATATTACATGCCGGCGGCAAATTCGGCGGTGGCGGATACAAAGTATCCGGAGGTCTTCATGGTGTAGGTGCATCTGTAGTAAACGCCCTTTCAAACTGGCTCGAGGTAAGGATCCGCCAGGATGGAAAAGTATATATGCAGCGTTATGAAAGGGGAAAAGTTACCAAAAAACTTGAGGTTATCGGAACATGCTCCGAGGATGAGACCGGGACAATGGTAACATTTATGCCTGATGATACCATATTTGAGGAAACCGTATTTGATTATGATACTTTAAAAACAAGACTTCGTGAGACCGCTTTTCTTACAAAAAACCTCAAAATAATCCTTCGTGATACAAGAGGTGAAGAACCTGTGGAAAGAACATTCCATTATGAGGGAGGTATCAAGGAGTTTGTAACATACTTAAACAGAAGTAAAACCCCTCTTTATGATGAAGTTCTGTATTTTGAAGGTAAACAGAATAATGTTCTCGTTGAAGTTGCCATGCAGCATAATGACTCATTTAATGAGAGTGTTTTCAGTTTTGTTAATAATATTACGACACCTGAAGGAGGTACTCACCTTACAGGTTTCAGAAATGCCATTACAAAAACGTTCAATGATTATGCACGCACGAATAAACTTCTTAAGGATAGTGAAGCAAATCTTACCGGTGATGATATAAGGGAAGGCCTTACTGCAATTATTTCCGTCAAGATAGAAGAACCGCAGTTTGAAGGACAGACCAAGCAAAAACTCGGTAATTCAGAAGCAAGAGCTGCCGTTGATATGGTAGTAAGTGAACAGCTTACTTATTATCTGGAACAAAACCCTGTTGTAGCCAAACAGATCTGTGAAAAATCCATACTTGCACAGCGTGCAAGAGAAGCTGCAAGAAAAGCCCGTGATCTGACACGTCGTAAGACCGCGCTGGAAGGAATGGCACTTCCCGGAAAACTTGCTGACTGCTCAGATAAGGATCCTAAAAACTGTGAGATATTCATAGTCGAGGGAGATTCCGCGGGAGGAAGTGCCAAGACCGCCAGGAGCCGTGCTACCCAGGCTATCCTGCCTCTCAGAGGAAAAATACTTAATGTAGAAAAGGCAAGGCTTGACAAGATATATGCAAATGCCGAGATAAAAGCCATGATAACGGCATTCGGAACAGGAATACATGATGATTTTGATATAGAAAAACTTCGTTATGACAAGATCATCATCATGACGGATGCGGATGTGGACGGAGCTCACATAAGTACCCTTATGCTGACCTTCCTGTACAGGTTTATGCCGGATCTTATTAAAGAAGGTCATGTATACCTTGCAAATCCGCCTCTTTATAAGCTCGAAAAGAATAAAAAGGTCTGGTATGCATATTCAGATGATGAACTTAACAAAATCCTTACCGAAGTGGGAAGAGATCAGAATAACAAGATACAGCGTTATAAAGGTCTCGGAGAAATGGATGCCGAACAGCTGTGGGAAACTACAATGGATCCCGAAACCAGAGTTTTGTCAAGAGTATCGATGAATGAAGAAATGTCATCACAGATCGACCTTACGTTTACTACTCTGATGGGTGATAAGGTTGAACCCAGACGTGAGTTCATAGAAGAGAATGCGAAATTCGTAAAGAATCTGGATATATAGTTTTATAAAACAGACATTCCGTAAAGGATATAAAGGAGTTACAGATAAATATGGATGATAAGATATTCGATCGGATAAATGACGTTGATCTGATCAAGACAATGGAAACGTCCTATATAGATTATGCCATGAGCGTTATTGCGGCACGTGCGCTTCCGGATGTCAGGGACGGATTAAAACCCGTACAGAGGCGTGTTCTGTATTCAATGATAGAATTGAACAACGGTCCTGATAAGCCTCACAGAAAATGTGCCCGTATAGTCGGTGATACGATGGGTAAGTATCATCCTCACGGTGACAGTTCCATATACGGTGCACTTGTCAATATGGCACAGGACTGGTCATTCAGAGCTCCTCTTGTTGACGGTCACGGTAATTTCGGATCGGTTGACGGCGACAGTGCTGCTGCAATGAGATATACTGAAGCGCGTCTTTCCAAGATATCAATGGAAATGCTTGCGGATATAGGAAAGGACACGGTTGATTTTGTCCCCAACTTTGATGAAACGGAAAAAGAACCTGTTGTACTTCCGTCAAGATTTCCCAATCTTCTTGTTAACGGTACTACAGGTATAGCCGTAGGAATGGCTACCAATATTCCACCTCATAATCTTTCGGAAGTGATAAATGCTGTTGTCAGGATCATAGATAACAGAGTGGAAGAAGACAGGGATACGGAAATAGATGAACTGCTCGAATGTGTCAAAGGTCCGGATTTTCCGACAGGAGGAGTTATTCTCGGACGCCGCGGTATAGAGAATGCTTACAGGACCGGAAGAGGAAAGATAAAAGTACGTGGTGTCAGTGACATTGTACTTCTTGAGAACGGTAAGAGCCAGATCATCATCACGGAACTGCCGTTCCTCGTCAATAAAGCGAGACTTCTTGAGAAGATAGCGGAACTCGTAAGAGACAAAAAAATTGACGGTATCACGGATCTTCGTGATGAATCCGACAGGGACGGTATGAGAGTCGTTGTTGAACTGCGCCGTGATGTCAATGCAAATATAGTACTTAACCAACTATATAAACATACCCAGCTGCAGGATACATTCGGTGTCATCAATCTTGCTCTTGTTAATAATGAGCCGAAAGTCATGAATCTTCTGGAGATGCTGACATATTATCTGAAGCATCAGGAAGATGTGGTAACCAGAAGAACGAAGTATGATCTTAACAAGGCAGAAGAACGAGCACATATACTGCAGGGACTGCTCATAGCACTTGATAATATCGATGAAGTCATTGCAATCATCAGAGGCAGTGCGAATGTTGCAGAGGCCAAGGATAAACTGATCGAAAGATTCGGACTGTCGGAAGCACAGGCTGCCGCGATCGTTGAGATGAGGCTTCGTGCACTTACAGGTCTCGAACGTGAAAAGCTTGAAGCCGAATATGCCGAACTTCAGAAAAAAATAGCTGAATATAAGGCTATTCTCGCCGATGAAAAACTCCTTCTCGGAGTTATAAAATCCGAAATACTTGAGATTTCCGAGAAATTCGGTGATGAAAGAAGGACCAAGATAGGTCTTGATGATTCGGATCTTACTAATGAGGATCTGATACCCAAGGAAAATACGGTTATCGCCATGACCAGTCTCGGTTATATAAAGCGTATGACAGTAGATAATTTCAAGTCACAGAACCGTGGTGGTAAGGGCATCAAGGGTATGAAGACGATAGAAGACGATTATATCGAAGATCTTCTGATGACCAGTACACACCAGTCGATAATGTTCTTTACAAACTTTGGAAGGGTTTATCGTAAAAAAGCTTATGAGATCCCCGAAGCCGGACGTAATTCACGAGGTGTGGCCATAGTCAATCTTCTTCAGCTTCAGGGCGGAGAGAAGATATCAGCCATGATCCCCGTGACTGAGGTAAATGAGAACAAAAATCTACTGATGGTAACCAGAAAGGGAACCGTCAAGAAAACAAATATACTTGAATATAACAACATACGTAAAAAGGGTCTGATCGCTATCACACTCCGTGATGATGACGAACTTATAGAAGTAAAGACTACGGATAAGGATTCGGAGATATTCCTTGTTACCAAACAGGGTATGTGTATCCGGTTTAAAGAAACAGATGTCAGATCTACAGGAAGATCATCCATGGGTGTCATTGGTATGAACCTGGCTGATGGAGATGAGATAGTAGGAATGCAGATCGATACGCAGGGTGATTCATTACTCATTGTATCTGAAAGAGGTTACGGCAAGAGAACAATACTGTCTGAATTCCATCTGCAAAGACGTGGCGGAAAGGGTGTTAAATGCTACAAGATAATGGAAAAGACAGGTGATGTTGTAGGAGTAAAGGCTGTCACCGATGAAAATGAGATAATGATGATCACTGACCAGGGTGTTATAATACAGTTGCGTATGGAGGATATCAAAGTCATTTCAAGGATCACATCCGGTGTTAAGATGATAAGCCTTGATGAGGGTGTAAGAGTGGCAAAGATAGCCAAGGTACGAGAGAAGATTTCGGATGGTGACAGAGACATCAACATGGAGGACATAGATGATGTTGTGATCAATATTGCCAAATCCGATGAACCGGTAGTCGTGGTCCATGATGAAGTTGATGTGGATGATGATGACGATGATGATACACGATTTGACGGCATGGACGATGAATGATGTCACAGAGCCGGTTGTAGAAAAGGAACAAAATTATGAAAAACGAAAACTATGACAATTATGTATTATCGATAGTAGTTCCCGTATATAACGAGGAGAACGGGATCACTCCTTTTCTTGAAAGGACTGAAGCCGTTGTAGAAAAACTCGGATGCGATTATGAGATCATTTTCTCACTTGATCCTTCGACAGACAGAACATATGAAGTGATCAAGGAACATATGGCAAGAAATCGCCATATAAAGCTCATAACAATGAGCAGAAGATTCCGTCAGGCAGCTGCCACTATGGCAGGAGTGCTTAACTGTTCCGGAGATATCTGCGTAGTCATCGATGTGGATCTGCAGGATCCTCCGGAGGTCATTCTCGATCTTGTGGATAAATGGAAGGAAGGATACGATGTCGTATATGCACAGCGTATAGACCGCCAGGGTGAAACAAAGATCCGTAAGCTCATCGATCTCACCGCATACCGGGTTATCAATTTCCTGTCAAGTGTGGAAATTCCTGTAGATACGGCAGATTTTCGTCTGATCAATCGTCGTGTTATCGAGGAGATCCGCAAGATGCCGGAGACAAACATGTTCTTCCGCGGGATGGTCAGTTATGTAGGTTTTAAACAGGCAGCGGTTCGGTATCACAGGGAAGCGAGAGAAGCGGATGTTTCCAAATATAATCGCCTGTGGGGAGAATTCCGGATGGGTTTTCACGGGATATTCTGTTTTTCAAGCAAACCACTGGAATATGTGACATTTCTGGGCGGTTTCATCACCGCATTCGGAGTGCTTCTTGCGATAATACACGGTATCAGAAAGCTGTTTGATGACAGCAGAAAACGTTCGGACAGCGGACTTATTGCTCTTATATGGTTTATGGGCGGCCTTATCATATTTGTGTGCGGCCTTCTCGGGGAATATACAACCAGGATCTATGATGATGTCAAGGGCAGACAGAGATATATAATAGATGAATTTGATGAGAACGATAATTAAATGAGACAGATATCGGTTTCCACAATAAGTGATGAGATAGAGAAGATGTGTATAAAGGTATGCCACGAGTTGTCTGATGACATGAAGGCATGCCTTTATGATGCATATGAGAATGAGACTTCCGACATAGGAAAAAAGATCCTCGGGCAATTAAAGGAGAATCTTGATATCGCATCGGATGAAATGATCCCTATATGTCAGGATACCGGTATGGCTGTTGTATTTCTGAAGATAGGACAGGAAGTACATCTTACGGACGGTAATATCACAGATGCAGTCAATGAAGGAGTAAGGCGGGGATATACGAAAGGATTCCTTCGCAAATCAGTAGTCAGCGATCCTATAGAACGTATTAATACAAAAGATAACACTCCCGCGGTCATTCATTTCGAGATAGTTCCCGGAGATAAGGTAAATATCACTCTTGCACCAAAAGGGTTTGGCTCGGAGAATATGAGCCGTGTATTTATGCTCAAACCCGCTGACGGAATAGAGGGAGTAAAGGATGCTATAATCACAGCAGTAAGAGATGCCGGACCAAATGCATGTCCGCCTATGGTTATAGGAGTAGGGATCGGAGGTACTTTCGAAAAATGTGCCATTATGGCAAAAGAAGCACTGACAAGACCTGCAGGAGAGCACTCATCCATAGGTTATGTTAAGGAACTTGAAAAGGAGATGCTCACAAAGATAAATGAGCTTGATATAGGACCTGCCGGACTTGGCGGGAAAACGACGGCATTTGCAGTCAATATAAATACATATCCGACACATATTGCAGGGCTTCCTGTTGCCGTGAACATCTGCTGTCATGTAAACAGGCATATCAGCGTGGAGATATAATATGGAAAAACATATTACCGTACCCTTTGATAAAAACATATCAGAATCCCTGAAAGCCGGAGATTATGTATATTTGAACGGAACAGTATATGTTGCAAGAGATGCTGCGCATAAAAGGATGATCGAAACCCTTGAAAAGGGAGGAGATCTCCCGTTTGAGATCAAGGATCAGACAATATATTACATGGGTCCGTCTCCTGCCAGAGATGGCCATGTAATCGGTTCGGCCGGTCCGACAACAGCGAGCAGAATGGATAAATATGCACCCGCACTTATGGATCTGGGCCAGACGGGGATGATCGGAAAAGGCAGAAGAACACAATCGGTCAAAGAAGCAATGATCCGGAATAAAACAACTTATTTTGCGGCAGTAGGAGGTGCCGGAGCACTTCTTTCCAAGTGTATAACATCTTCGGAAGTGATCGCATATGATGATCTGGGAACAGAAGCGATCAGGAAACTTACAGTCAGGGATTTTCCCGTGATCGTTGTAATGGACTGCCATGGCGGGAGTTTATATTGACAAACGACTGTTCATCTAATATAATGACTTGACCGATGAATACTCGGTATATATGACTACAGCGGTAAGGAGAAATACTCAAGAGGCTGAAGAGGCGCCCCTGCTAAGGGTGTAGGTCGGGCAACCGGCGCGAGGGTTCAAATCCCTCTTTCTCCGCTTACAGGATGGCAGAATTGCCATCCTGTTTTTTACTGATTTGACCTTTTACGGTTTTTCAACTAAACTTTAACAGACAGTAGGTTTTACAAGTGGAGGTTGATCATGCATTATACATTTAAGCCCAACGGAGTCTGCTCCAGACAGATCGATTTTGATATTATAGGAGACATCATAACCAATATCAGTTTTACAGGCGGATGTAACGGGAATCTTAAAGCCATTTCAAAGCTGTGTAACGGAATGTCAGTTTCTGAGATTGAAACAAAGCTTCTTGGAAATGACTGCAACAACAAGGGAACATCCTGTGCAGATCAGTTCGCGATCGCCGTCAGAGAAGCGTTTAATGCTGCCAAAGCAGGCTGATATATATTTTTTGATCAATGGAAAAGTTCAAGAGATTTGAGAAAAATACATTGATCTCGCTGCTGGCATTTATCATTCCGGCATTGATCATGTTACTCATTTTTGTCCTGGGAAATTATGCCCCTTTTGGGAAGGTTTCCATTCTCGTGGCAGACATGAGGTATCAGTTTGTTGATTATATCGGTTATATGAAGACAGTGTTCTTCGGTAATAACGATATGTTCTATACATTCTCCAAGACCATGGGCGGTGATATGATGGGATTTGCATCATATTACCTTTTTAATCCGTTCTTTCTGGTCCTGCTCCCGTTTCCAAATGATATTCTTCCCGTAGGGATAACCATCATGATGGTTATCATATGCGGGTTTATGGGTTTTGATTTTTATCTTATGCTCCGTGCGATATGGGGAAATCGAATTTCTTCTCTGATCTTTTCCACGGCTTATGCCATGATGGGTTTCAACATGGCGTACATCAACTGTATTCACTATTTTTTCAGTATAATGATGCTGCCGCTTGTCATTTTGGGATTATACCGGATGATGATAAATCGCAGACCAAGCGGGATCTATATCGCATCGGCATCTCTTTCAGTCATTTCCTGTTATTATATCGGGTATATGATCCTGATATTTACGGCAGCTTTTTTTCTGTGCTTGATGGCGTCCGGAGCAATACAGTATTCCGATATGAGAGATCGTGTTAAAAACGCATGGACGGTTTTATACTCGACACTTCTGGCCGTCGGAATATCGGCCTTTTCCCTTTTATCTGTACTGTTCTCTCTGTCAGGCCAGAAAAAAGCGATAATAAAAGGATTGATGTTAACGACCAATTTTAACATTTTCGATTTTTTTTCCGGTCAGTATATCGGTTCATTCAGGGGAAATATATCTGACGGAATGCCTATAATATATTGCGGCGTGATCGGCGCTCTGTTTGTTATGCTTTATTATGCCAACAGAACTATCAGTAAAAGAGAAAAGATATGTGCAACGGTGATGTTTGCTTTTCTGATAGCCGGTTACTACATAGATGCATTGAACGTCATATGGCACGGATTTGCGCACCCCATCGGATTTCCGTACAGAAACTCATTTCTGTATTCGTTTCTTATGCTTTTCGTAGGATATTCCGGATTTATCAGGATAAAGGACGGTTTTACCAAGAAAAGCACAAATATCATAGTAGTTGTCTTTGTTCTGTATTCGGTATATTTATATCTGACACATAATGAATACGTCGGAGTCAGATCGATCACGATCACATACCTGACGCTTGCAGTTGCCCTCATCCTTATTGTGGCAATGAACGAAAAAAACAGATATGTGGTTCCCGCAATTGCCGGCTTGTTTGTGTTACAGTTTGCGGACAGTTTATATAACGGACTGGTGTCTGTGGATTCATACTATGAGGATAAATATGCGCAGGAAAACAGTCTGGAGGCATATAAGGATTATATTGATTCTACTGATGCGCTTATAAAATACGTTGAGGATCAGGATTCATCATTTTTCAGAATGGAAAAACTGTTCAGGCGTACCCATAATGATGCCATGATGTTCGGGTACAACGGGCTCTCTCATTTCAGTTCATGTGAGACAGATCAGGTAAAAAGATTTATGGGACGTATCGGGTTCAGAAACAATGATAACTGGGCATTTTACGGGGATGCAAGCACGGGATTTGCCGACTGTTTCATGGGAGTAAAATATCTTCTGTCCCAGTTTGATGAAACAAGTAAACCGTTTAAACGTATGTATAATGACGGAAATTATAATATATATTGCAATCCCTATGCTCTGTCTCTCGGCTTTGGAATGGATGAATCGGTAAAATACATTAATATGAATGAAAAGAATCCGTTCATTCTTCAGAATGAGATGGCCGGATGTTTTACCCATACTGATTATCAGATATACAGACCGGTCATCGTATCGGAGGTTAAACTGAATAATGTTTCAAAGCAGGATAATGTATATACGAAGATAGACCAGGATGAGGAAGCGAGCATAGAGTATCTTCTTTCGATCACCAGTGACAATTTCATCTATATGTATATAGATGCTCCGGAACCCGGCAATGTGGAGTTGTATATAGACGGGGATGAAAAAGGAAATTATTTCAGTGATTATGATTGGTCAGTCCGTGAAGGCGGATATTATGAGCCGGGCGATACCATCAGTATTAAACTGGTACTTAAAGATGATGATATCAAAATAGATAATGCATATTTCTATTATGAAAGCAAACAGGTTCTGAAAGCATGGTATAAAGATGCCGTATCAACAATCTGTAATGTTGAAAAGATCAACAGTTCGCATTTAACGGCAGATGTAAACGTAAGAGATCTTGCGGAATATCTTGTATTTTCAATTCCCTATGAAGAAGACTGGATGATAAAAGTTGACGGGAAGAAGGTTAAACAGATAAAGGTCATGGATGCTCTTATGGCTATCCGTATAAATCCGGGAGAACATAATATAGAAATGAAGTATGTTCCGAGAGGATTGATCATCGGTATGCCGGTCTCTGTATTGTCTTTGATCACTACATTTTGTGTTCTTTTCTATCATTTCAGAAAAAAACCACAAGATAAAAAAAAGAATTGAAAATCATGTAAAAATACCGTTGACAAGGGAATAATGCAATGATATATTATTAAAGCCGCTTTGAAAAGCGTGTATTTTTATGCATTTAACGGGGTCATCCCGGATGCATGTGCACCTTGAAAATGAAATAGTACAACCAACCCCGAATTATGTGACATATTTGCGTAGCAAATGTGTCGCTAAGTAACGTCGAAGAC